>DFRF01000043.1 GCA_002378125.1 Rhodospirillaceae bacterium UBA3470
ATCCTTGAGGATCGGCGTCACCACCACGCACGTATCAACAATAAATTCGACACCTTGGGCTTCCAACTGGGCTCTGGTGCCGTCCTCATCAATAGCATCCATGGTGTGCCGCCCGGTGCAGATGTATACGGGGATTTGGAAGGCACGGCCACCTGCCAAGGCCGCTAGTCGGCGTGTCTCGGCCTCCGAAAAATGCGGACTTCCGAGCGCCAGACAATCCAAACGCGCAGTCCGAGTATTGCTGAGGCTGTCGCGCGCAGCACGAATGTCTGCGGCAGTGATAGTTATGACCTCCACAGGCAGTTGGTCGTTCAGGACCGCAGCAACATCGGGCGCCTCCGGGGTTCTGCCGGCGACGTGAAACAGGCCGACGGCTCCCTTCGACGCAGCGGCGGCCCCCAGAGCCTTGAGATTATCCTCGCTGATGTCGGCCGGCAGGCCGTCGATAACTGCGACCGACGTGCCCGCTTCAGCGCCCAGGATTGCGCCCAGAGCCGGATAAAGGGCGTCCATGGCCTTGAGGCGCGGACTGAGGCCAGTAACGTCGAGGATCATGTTAGCCCACCGGCCCTCGTCGCGATGCAGGCCCACGAACGGCGCGCGACCGGCAACGGCGCAGCAGATGTCCAGGAGATCTCCATAACGTTCCGTCCGCGCACCCAGGACCGAATTGACGAAGGCCACGGCGTTGCTCTCGCCCCAAGCCACCTGTTCGCCCCGGCCCGGCCGATGGCCCGCCTGGTAGGGTGCGCAAGTCCAACTGGGTTGGCACCCCAAATCCAGGTAGGCATCCATTTGGCGACGTGCCATCGCCTTGAAATGCGCGTCGGCACACACCCGCTCCTCGTTGCCAAGATCCAGTGCGCCCACGTTCATCGTTGATGGTACGGATACGGTCGCACCCCTCTCGCGCAGCGTCTCTACGAACCTGACCCCGCTGTCTCCATGATAGAGACAGCCATCGATGTGGGCAGATACGATGGGAACCATCCGCTCGGCGCCCAAAAACTCCGCCGCGCGGACTACCAAGCGCATGGCCATGGCTCGGCCCGGCGCCGTGTCGTCGTTCAGCCAAGTGCGTTCAACGTCTGAGAGTTTAAGGCTCATGGGAAGAATTTAGACCATTCTTCCGGAGGAGGCATCCTCGGACGGTCAATCCGGCTCTTTCTGATCCTCACGGGTCTGTCCGGTTTCTGGGAATATCCACATGGCGAAAACCATGAATACGCTTAATCCAATGACAATCCAGGAGAGTTGCACATTGCCCTGATCAACCTCCCAAATATACATGAGCACACCGACCACCAGGACTACGATGGAAAGGCCTACCTTGATATTCGTGGGCATACCTTGGCCTACTCAGCCGCCATGGGATGCGCGGCGGCCTCCAGAGGGCCCTTGGGCTGGTCCTTCAGATCCGTTTTCAGGTGTGTTGAAGAATAGCCATTCAACAAATGTCCAAAAAAGCCGCGGTCCAGGTCGGACGTACCGAACAACCAATCGGCAATGGGAAAGGTGAGGTTCATGTTCACTTCCATCATCAGCTTGCTGTTGTGATGCGCCGTATGATGTCGGCGCAGCGTATTCACCAACGGGCAATAGCGTACGAAAGCGTTTTCATCGACATGACAACAGAAGTGCATGAACTCATACACTAGATACATGCCCGTGGTAGTCGACATGATCAACCAACCCACGTTTGGCGAAACCATAAAGCCACCGATCAACCCGGCCGGCATGGACATGAGGATGAACACCACCAGGGCATAGGGTGGAAACACGGTGACGCGCCAATCCGTGTGGTCGCGGAACCGCATTTCGGAATCCGTGAAGAACCGGTGATGGTTCAGGGTGTGGCGTTGATAGATAGCGCTGAGGCCCCTGTTGTTGATATGGTGGTGCATGACCTCTTTGTGCAGGAACCACTCAAAGATATTGCACAAAAAAATTACAATTGGAATGGTCAGCCATTCCCACCACAGCACCTGCCCCATGTGCTGGGCGTAGATGAAGAGCGCTGTGCCGCCAATCACATAGATCACCGCAATATGCACATATCCATTGTACCAGCCGGCAATCCGGGTGCGGTAATCTTGACGGAAATTCAATTGCTTATCGGCCATCATGGCATTGCCCCCATCCGGAGTTTCAGAGTTTCTGGGTGTTTTCGGCGGCATCCGCATACAACACGTCACGTATCGCCTGTGTAGCACGGCCGTGGAATGCAACCGCGTCTTCATCCAAGTCGCCACCGGGGATCGGCGTGAGTTCGAAATTGCCGAAGGTATCCTGACCACGTACCAGGGCCGCACTATCCCAACTCCCAACAATCTGTACGGTATCCGGCGGCAGGAAATGCATGGAAATGCCGATCCGACGGTCCGACCCGTTGTTGGCGTCAGAGGCATGGGCCAAGCGGTAGTTGTGGATCGACATCTCGCCCGCGCGCAAAGGCATGTGGCGCGCGTTCGCCTCATCCAATGGAGCGGAAATTTCTTGGCCGCGGGTCAGCAGATTGTTGGCGTCGTAGCGATCCTCATGATCCATAACGTCACCCCGGTGCGTGCCCGGCATTACCCGCATGCACCCGTTTCCTACGCCAGCCGGCGACAGTGCGAGCCAAGCAGTGATGACGCTGTCGCTCGATAGCCCCCAATACCGCGTATCCTGGTGCCAAGACACGAAGCTTTGCGAACCGGCCTCCTTTATCCAGAACAGAGTGTTCCAGCACATGATATCCGGTCCGATGAGATCCTCGATAGGATCGAGAATTCGCGGGTCTCGGATCAAATCATCGAGCCATTTGAACAGAAGGTGCGATTTGTTGCGCTGCGCCGGTTCCAGCTTCCCGCCCTGGGCCGCCTCGAAGGCCTCAAGCTTTGAGCGCAGCACATCAACTTCATCGGCACCCAAAACGGGAATGGGGCAGATATATCCTTCCCTTTCGTACTGGTTTTTCTGTTCAACACTTAACATTCGAACCCCTCTCCATGCCGGTCTGATCATAGCACAATCAGCCTAACATTTTCATGTCTCCCATGCGCCTTTGCCCAGATGGTGCGCATAGGCCGCAGCCGTCTCCACACCCCCTTGGTTGATAGGCATCTCTTTGGCCTGCTCACGCTGTCGCAGTCGATGCGCATATTCGTGTGGCATCATGCCGTGGGCATCGGTAACCCCCAGTTCCATGGCGGCATGCGCCGGCCAGTCCGCATGCCACAAGAGTTCCCGCGCCAGTGCGACCATATCAGCCTTGCCAGCCTGAAGGATATCCTCCGCCTGGCGCGGTTCGGTGATCAAACCGACGGCAATGGTTGGCAATCCAGCTTCGCGGCGAACTCGATCGGAAAACGCGACCTGAAACCCTGGCACCCGAGGGACAAGGGGCATATCTGAATCGCCCGTGATACCCCCCGAGGAGCAATCGATAAGACTGATGTCCCGATCCTTCAGCGCCTTCGCAAAAGCTATCGAATCATTAAGGTCCCAAGCGCCGCCCTCACCGTCAACGCATGAGATGCGATAGAATACGGGAAGGTCGTTGGGCCAGGCGTCGCGAACGACCTCCGCGACCTCAAGGGGGAATCGCATGCGTGCCTCGCGATCGCCGCCATAAGCATCTTGGCGTTGGTTGCTGACGGGCGATAAAAAACTATGCAGGAGATAGCCGTGAGCCCCATGGACCTCACAGATTTGGTACCCGGCATCTATGCTGCGCCGCGCCGCCTCCCGGAACTTCTCCAGGATCCGTCGAATGTCGTCACTATCCATCTCCTTCGGCGGATAGAAGCGTTTTTCGGCGTTGATGGGGCTGGGGGCCAAGGGCTGCCACGGTGCCGTGCCGTTCGCCGTATCCGCATCGGTCAATGGCGCAAAATCCATGATCGCCGTATGGCACGCCGCCTTGCGCCCAGAATGTCCAATTTGGATCGCCGGCACCGAACCCTGTTCGCGCACGAAATCGGTGATCCGGCGATACTGTGGAATGTGGCGATCGTCCCAGATACCGGCACAGGCATAGGTCTTGCGGCCAATATCTTCAACGGCGGTTTCCTCGCCGAATACTATGCCAGCGCCTCCCACCGCCATTCGCCCCACATGGACCATCTGCCAATCGGTCGGCCCTCCATCCACCGAATGGTATTGGCACATGGGCGAGGCAACAACCCGATTTCGAACTGTCAAACCGCGAAAGGTGATGGGTTTAAAAAGCTTCGGTGATTGCGTATCGACGGACATGTGGAACGCCTCCCTGCCTCTTGCTAATAACGATAGGCCGCCGACCCATAACGGTAAATTTATGAATGTTTCAAAATATTCCAATCCCCGCGCAGGCATTTCGCCTTATGTGGTCATGAGCAGAACCGTTGCCGAATTTGACCCGCCCCGCCGAACCGGCTTTCGATACCAATGCGTCGGCGCCATAACATGCGGAGGACGCCATCTGGGATGGTCGCAATGACAATATCTAAACTGGATTGTCGAAATTGGACGCCGAAATACCCGGGGTCATTGCCATCATTTACGAATTTGTGGTCTGCAGTTAATCCGCCTTAGCAGCCGTGTAGCCGTATTCCCGAGCCGCGCCTTCGGCGCTAATCAATCCGTTCCTGAGGTCCGCCGATACGAGATCCTCCGCCCGCACATGAGGATCGCCATGTCCGGCGCCGCCGGGCGTGTGAATGACCAATCGCTCGCCGCTAGCCACGTGCTGGGTTCCCTTCCCGCGAAGCTGCGCGCCAGAGGCTAATCTTAAAGAACCCGCGTCCCCGTTTAATCCGCCGTCGCGGCCGCGAGGTGGATAATCGATGCGATCAAATGCCGCAAGGAGTTCCAGATCGGCGTCGATAGCCGATTCCACCTCTATCACCTGACCAAGGCCGCCCCGTTGCGCGCCAGCGCCGCCCGAATCGGTTCGATACTCCTTCCGCCATATCACGATGGGGGCCACAGACTCATTGATTTCGACCGGCGTGCCGCGAACGCCGGAGGGATAGGCCGTGGCTGACAAGCCGTCCTTGCTGGGCCGGGCGCCCGTTCCCCCATTGGTAACCGCGGTTATACAGAAGATGCTGGCATCGTTGCTGCCACGATCCGTTTCGCCGCGGAACGTGAGGTTCCAGAGACACCCCGCGCCTTCGGCAGGAATGCGTTCGGGAACTGCCTGGGCCAGGCAGCCAAACACGGTGTCCGGTAACATCTGGCCGATAACGTGCCGCGAACACACGGCTGCCGGATAGGGCGCGTTAAGAATCGACCCCTCAGGGGCACGAACCGTAAACGGTGCCAAGGACCCGGCATTATTCGGCACGTCTGAAGAAACAATGCAACTCAGGCCAAAGCTGGTATACGCGATGGTATAAGCATGAGGCACGTTGACCCCATAGCGCGATTGCGGAGAGGTGCCGTCGTAATCCACGGAGATGCCGTCGTCCGAAATCGTCACTTCCGCGACCAACTGAAGCGGTTTGTCATAGCCATCAATGGTCATAGAGCTTCGAAAGGTGCCTTTCGGCAGCTTAGCGACTTCCGCCATGACGGCGTCATAGGAATTCTGGCAAACGTAGTCGGCCAAGGCATCGAGGCCTTCAAGACCGAACTCATCCATCATCTCCACTAGCCGGCAGCAACCGATATCGTTGCACGCGGCTAAGGAATAGACATCCCCTTCGGTTTCTACCGGCTGGCGTGTGTTCTGCCGAACCATGGCCAAGAGGGTCTCATTCATTTGACCCCGGTCCGCCAGCTTAAGCATGGGGATGTAAATCCCCTCCATGTGAACGTCTGTTCCGTCTGTCCCGGTCCCCAGCCCGCCAATATCCGTGATGTGCGAGGTGCACGAAAACAAAGCTACTAACCGGCCGTCCTTGAAGCACGGCGTAGTCAATACAAAGTCGTTGAGATGGCCAGTCCCAAGCCAGGGGTCGTTGGTGATATAGATATCCCCTTCATTCATAGTTTCCAGTGGGAAATGGCGGATGAAGTGCTTCACCGCTTCGGCCATAGAATTGACGTGACCCGGTGTGCCCGTGACGGCCTGGGCAATCATGCGGCCTTGCAGATCGAATACACCGGCGGACAAGTCCCCGCATTCGCGGACGATAGGACTGAAGGCCGTTCGCAACAAGGTCTGGGCCTGCTCCTCAACGACGGATATGAGGCGGTTCCACATGATCTGCATCTGAATCTTTTCAAAGGCCTGGGTCATGAAGTCCGCTCCCGGTTTCGTTCGACGATTATAAACCCGTTCGCCGCGATCCGGGCATTAAAATTCTTTGGGACAAAAGTGGAGGTCTCGTTTTCGGCGATCACTGCCGGGCCGGTAATCGCGTCGCCCGGAACTAAGTCAGGCCGCCAATGCAGGGGCACGTCCCTTAGCTCACCGGACGCCGGGTCAAAGATGGCCCGCGACCCGGCCACCTGCGCATCACGACTGTCCGTAGGTTCTATTGATGTCGTTTCAGATGGCGCCGACGCCGTCGTCAAGGTTAACGCCCAAGTCAGCACCTCAACTTCTGCATTGGGTAGCGTTCGTTGGTAGAAGCGTTCATAAGTCGCGTCGAAGGAAGTCTGAACAAGGTCCGCATCCTCATCCGTCAGTGACCTTGTTGGTAAGTTAACAGCGATCTCGTGACCCTGGCCCAGATAACGCATGTACGCCAGCCGATGCTCGGAGACCACGCTGCCTGGCGCGCCGGCCTCGACCACGGCTTTGGCTTCGTCATACATCTCATGGAATATGGCATTGACGAATTCCGGGTCGTACTGCCGAAGCCGCATATTGCGGCTGCGCACCACCTCATAGGCAACAGGCGCACGCAGAAATCCTACCGCCGACCCTACACCCGCATGCGTCGGCACGATAATCCGCTCAACAGACAACTTCTCCGCCAATCGGCCCGCGTGCAGTGGCGCAGCGCCACCGAATGCAATCAGAGTATAGTCGCTGGCTGCTTTGCCCTGTTCCACCGCGTGGACGCGCGCCGCGTTGGCCATGGTCTCATCAACCATTTCGGTCACGCCGTAGGCCGCCATTTGCGATGACAAATCCAGCTTCTTGCCAATATCGGCCGACAACGCTGCTTCGGCGCGATCGGGCGATAGAGGAACCTGTCCGCCGGCGAAACGGCCCGGATCGATCCGACCGAGATGAATATCGGCGTCCGTTATGGTAGGCTGTTCACCGCCGCGTCCATAGGCGGCCGGTCCTGGGTCCGCGCCGGCGCTGTCTGGACCGATGGTAATCTGATTGAGGGCGTCGACACGGGCAATGGAACCACCGCCGGCCCCAACCTCCACCATCTCAATGACGGGAATACGCAAGGGCAGCCCACTCCCCTTCCGGAACCGTGCCTGACGATCGACTTCGAACTCGCGCGCGCGCTGTGCGGCGAAGTCGTCGATGAGGCAAATTTTTGCCGTTGTACCGCCCATGTCGAAGGATATAGCCTTCGTCAAGTCTAAATCCGCCGCGATGCCAGTGGCCAGGATCGCGCCACCGGCCGGGCCGGATTCAACCAATCGGATCGGGAACCGCGCAGCCGTCTCCAGAGTTGTCAGGCCGCCGCCCGACGTCATCAACAACACGGGGCTGACAATTCCTATTTTTGACAACCGAGTCTCCAGATTGTTCAAATAGCGCGCCATCAATGGGCGCACGTAGGCATTAGCCGTCGCCGTGGTCAGGCGCTCAAATTCACGAATCTCTGGACAGACTTCAGACGACAAGGTGATCGACAGGTCGGGCCGGGCAGCCTCGATGATTTCCCGGGCCCGCTGTTCGTGCGCTGGGTTGGCGTAACCGTGGAGGAATCCAATTGCGATGCTCTCGACACCTGCTCGGTCCAGTTTGGGAAGCAGCGCCTGTACCGCGTCTTCGTCGAGATCCAGCAAAACCCGGCCATGGACGTCGACCCGCTCTGGCACGGTGAAGCGGCGGTGGCGGGGCACCAATGGCGTCGGCTTGTCTATGAAGATGTCATATTGATTGAAGCGACTCTCATAACCGATCTCGAGGACGTCGCGGAACCCGTCCGTCGTAATCAACGCCACATTGGCCCCCTTACGTTCTATGATCGCATTGGTCGCCAAGGTGGTGCCGTGCAACAATATACCGATGTCGCCCGATGCCGTACCGGCCTTGGCAAGCACCTGCTCAATACCGTTCAATACGCCGTCTTCAGGGGCGGCCGGTGTTGTCAGGACCTTCGAGGTGTTCAGTTCCCCGTCTTGTTCCAAAACGATGTCGGTGAAGGTGCCGCCGATATCGATGGCCAATCGCTGTGAAATCGAACCGGTCATCGTCGTGACTTAAATCCCATGGGGGACGCGGTGGTCTGACGCTGCGAGCTTACCCTTTAGCCGCGCAAAAAGGTTTTCCAACTCGGCATGATCATCGCTGTCCATAGCCGGACCGGGTGCGCGCGCAGCGGGACACGAAAGAGCGCCACGGCGGCGCAAGGTTTCCTTCCGCAGTACCAGGCCAAAGCCGAACTGTTGTTCGTGGCGGATCAGCGGCAAATAGATGTCAAATAGGTCTTCAGCCGCATCGGCCTTGCCCTCACGGTACAGGTTGTACACATCGACCAGCATGCCTGGAAACGAAAACCCGGTCATGATGCCGTCGGCGCCGCGTCGCATTTCTTGGGGCACATACAATCCACCATTCCCAACCAAGATACTCACCCGCCTAATACCTTCGGATTCTGGCGCACGGCGCACCTGCGTGAGCTTCCGATGACCGGGGCAGTCCTCATGCTTAAACATGACGATGTTGTCGTAGGTATCAATTAAGAAATTGATCGCCGTAACGGAGAAATAAACGGTCGTGGTGTTCGGGTAGTCCTGCAAACAGACCGGTGTTCCAACGTCTAGTTTCGTCATTAACTTGTCGAAATAGGAAAAAATCTGGTCGTCGGTCTTCAGGCCGGGAATTCCGGCGATCATCACACCATCCGCGCCCGCATCCATGGATGCCTTTGAGAGGGAAACCAGGTTGTCGATGCCGGGGTTGCTGACCCCGACGACTACCGGAACCCGTCCGTCCACGCGCGCCAGATAACGGCTCAACAGCGCGGTTTGTTCGCTGTCCGTCAATTTTGGCGCCTCCCCCATGACGCCCAGCACGGTCATCCCGTGGACCCCCTCCTCCAGATAGAAATCAACAAGCGAGTCAACGGAAGCCATGTCCACCTGGCCGGTTTCCGTGAACGGCGTGGCAGCAATCACATAGACCCCGTGTGCCGCTTCATCAAACTTCTGCATGTCCTTCACCCTGTCTTGGCGCGGCAAGCGCAACGTCGACGATCATTCACACAGACGCTGATTTTGTCAAAACCGTCTCGTCGGCATCGGCGGCGCTACTTCATAAACTTGCGGAACTCGGGCTTCCGTTTTTCCATAAATGCGTTCACCCCTTCCCGGGATTCATCCGTATCGTAGTACAGCGCCAGCGCCTGCATGCCCATGGACGAGATGCCGCGTAGGTTCTCCGTCGCGGCGTTGAACGACCGCTTGGCGATGGCGATGGCCGTGGGGCTGCGCTCGAGAATTTCGGCGCACCACCGATCCACTTCCGCGTCCAGCTCATCGGCCGATACTACCGTGTTCGCCAATCCCATCTCAACCGCCTGTTCCGCAGTATAGCGCCGACACAGATACCAGATCTCGCGCGCCTTCTTCTCACCCACCACTTGCGCCAAATAGGCGGTGCCAAACCCCGGGTCCACAGACCCTACCTTAGGCCCCACCTGGCCAAACTGCGCAGTGTCGGCGGCAATGGTCAGGTCGCATATGACCGCCAAAACGTTGCCGCCACCGATGGCGTAGCCCTGAACCCGGGCAATCACCGGCTTTGGCACGTCGCGGATCACGCTTTGAAGTTCTTCCACCGGCAGACCTACGGTACCCCGCCCGTCATAGGACCCTTCGTGGGCCGACTGATCGCCGCCGGTACAGAAGGCTCGATCACCAGCCCCGGTGAAGACGATAACGCCAATGTCCTTGTTCCAACCAGCCCGATTAAAGGCATGGATTAGCTCTTCGCAGGTCTGACCACGAAAGGCGTTCATTTTCTCCGGTCGGTTGATAGTGATGGTCGCAACACCATCGGCCTCAGCATAGACGATATCTTGGTATTCCATGGCTCGCTCCTATCCGTTCATAGTAAGACCGCCGGAGACGCTTAGCACCTGTCCGGTGATGTAGGCGGCATCATCGCTGGCCAAGAACACAATCGCGCCGGACAGGTCGTCCGGCTGACCTAGGCGACCCATGGGGACAGCGCGTCGGAAGGCTTCGGCCAATTTTTCCGGATTTCCCGCTTCCGCCATGAAGTTTTCCAATAGAGCCGTTTCCGTCGGCCCGGGACACACAACGTTTACAGTAATCCCCTGTCGCGCGTGTTCCCGCGCCAGCGTCTTAGAAAGACCGACAATACCGGCCTTGCAGGCCGCATAGACCGATTCTCCCGATGAACCCACCCGCGCCGCATCGGACGCGACGTTGACAATACGCCCACGCCCGCGTTCGCACATGCCTGGAAGGACGGCGTGATGGGTGTGCAGCACACCGCGAAGGTTGATGGAGATGATTTGCTCCCACAACTCGGGCTCCGTTTTCAGGAAGGGCCGGAAAACATCCCATCCGGCGTTGTTGACCAGAACATCGACCAGACCCAGTTGGGCCTCCGTTTCCGTGACAGCCGCACCCACGGTATCGTAATCGGTAATGTCGCACCTGATCGCGGCCGCTTGGCCACCAGCGTCACGGATGCCGGCGGCGACGTTCTCTGCAGCTTCCATGTCGATATCCCAAACCGCAACATGGGCTCCCGCTTCGCCAAACCGCACCGCCACGGCAGCCCCAATCCCGTTTCCAGCACCCGTAACGATAACGGATTTTTCAGACAATCCGCGCATGACACGCTCCCATTTTTCATCCGATCGCTAGCTGCGGTTATGACACCCCCCCCAGCCCGGCTCAAGTACTCGACCGGACGGCGTGTTTCAAATGGGGCGACGCGACTATCGGCCAGAAATTTCGTTGACCCGCGGCGAACCTTTACAGACTATCCCCGTCATTATTTTTCAAATTCAGGAGTTCAAAGTGTCGAAAGAAGCGCCCCAAGAATATTTCGCCGATGTCATTTCAAACGTTTCCCATGCAAATGGCGTTTTCCGACTCACCTTCGGCCAGCAGGATGTGGACAATCAGGTGCGGCCTGTGGTTCGGGTGCTCATCCCCGCGAACCAATTGCAGAACGCCGTACGCAGCATCACGGGCGCCGCGAATGAAATTCGTGAGAAAGTTCAGGCTCAGATGAAAGACGGCTCAGAAGATAACGACCCAGCCAAGAGCTAGAGCGGACCGCAGAGGAGAAATCCGTATCGAAACTCGGGGGGAAATAAGCCCGACCCGATCAGCGCTCCTGGATGGCGCTCCCCATCGAATAGCGGAT
>DFRF01000137.1 GCA_002378125.1 Rhodospirillaceae bacterium UBA3470
ATACGTCAGGACTTCGGCGATTTCGTTGTCGACCTTACCCTTGAAAGTATCGGGACTTTGGCGGGCCCGGAATGCTGAAGATGTTAGACGCAGCGACATGAATGACGGAGTTTCGATGATTGAACAGGTTATCTTGGTTGTCGGTGCGAGCGGTATTATTGGCCGGGCATTGGTTCAAAATCTTGCAGACGTATCGGATTGCCGCGTTTTTGCGGCATCTCGTCGACCGGAGGAAGGCCTCCCCGGAAATGTCGTGCCGTATGCGATCGATCTAAATAATTGGCAAAGCGCGGATTTTGAACCTTTGGCGTCGGTCACACATATGGTCTACACAGCTTACGTGGATGGGCCGACCTGGGAGGCGCAACGCCGACCTAATGCAGATATGTTTCGTCACGCCATCGATTTTGTCCGTGAAGCATGCCCACACCTTTCCCATGTAACACTTCTTCAGGGAACAAAAGCTTATGGCGCGCATCTCGGCCCGTTCAAAACGCCGGCGAAGGAGACCGATCCTAGAATTCCCGGCGGGTACTTCTACGACGACCAGTTCGACATCATGGTCGATCATGCCAGGATGTCGAACTGGACGTGGACTGTCCTTCGGCCACATGTGGTGATCGGGCCGGCGTTTCGTTCGCCGCTAAATTTAATCACCGTGCTTGGTGTCTATTGCAGCCTCTTGAAAGCCCAGGGACGGCCACTAGTGTTTCCGGGGCCCATGGCGGCTTTCGATGCACTTTATCAAGCCACGGATGCGGGGCTCTTAGCTCGCGCGATTTTATGGTCGGGTCGTACGTCTGAAGCGGCTGATGAAATTTTTAACATTACCAACGGGGATTATTTCCGTTGGCGTCATGTCTGGGCAAAGATTGCGGCACTGTTCGACATGGAGGTCGGAGGAGCGGAGCAGGTTGACTTGGACAGCACCATGAAAGATGTGGAGCCATTGTGGAGCGAGCTTAGCGCGACCCATAACCTAATGATTGATGACCTCAGCGAACTGGTTTCTTGGTCTTTCGCTAACTACGTGTTTGGAACCACATGGGACGTCATGTCTGACTCCACCAAAATTCGACGGCACGGATTTCATGAGATGTTGGATAGTGAAAAGATGCTCTTGGACCGACTTGATGAATTGCGGATGATGAGGGTTATCCCGAGCTAAATTGGCTTGTCAATGAGCGCAAATTCCCTTGTTGCGATAATCACCAAGAACCGGACCAATTCCGCCTATGTCGGCGCGCGGTCCGGCGCGGATCGAGTGCTTTCGGCACATGCCCTGTCGTCGGTCCATTTTGTACCTGAGAAACCCGATGATATTGCCGAGCAGTGCGGTCTTGTCAGGCAAGCCATTAAGTTGCGTCCAAACGCTATGGTCTTGGCTCCCGCTCATGCGACGAAGATGACCGAGGCCCTGGAAGAGGTGCATGCTGCGGGCATTCCCCTGTTTTGTGTCGTCAGCGAACCAGAGCCCTCGTCCGCTGTAACCTTTGTTGGATCCGATGATTGGGCTCTTGCTCGTGACATGGCTACACGACTGGCTAAGCACCTTGGCGAACAGGGTGATATTGTTATCATCAATGGCCATCCTGACGCCTCTACCAGCGCTCCTCGGGCGGCGGGTTTCCGCGAGGGGTTAGCGGCGTTTCCAGGCATTACGATCTGCGCTGAACGTCGAGGTTATTACCAACGCGATCCGGCGGCTGAAGCGTTTGAACAACTTGTGTCAGCGCAAGGCGTTCCTGATGGGGTTCTGACTGCGAACGACTTCATGGCCCGTGGTGTTTGGGATGTGTTGGAGTCTCGCGAGACGTCGTCGATCGTCGTGAGCGCGAATGCCACGCCAGAGGGGGTATCGATGATCAAGGATGGCAGAATTTTGGCTTCGGCCGCATTTGACGCTATGTCTATGGCCGGTCTCGCGGCTGAGGCGGCGGTCCGTTACTTGCGCGGAGAGATTGTTCCCAGATCAATGATGTTGCCTGCGATTTTGGTTGATCAAGATAACCTTGAATATTGGGACAGGCCGTACGAGGAACGTTCAATGTACCCATGGGGAGACGCTCTCGCGAAATGCGTGGTCGCCTAATCGCCTTTTCATAGGGTCGGGAATTAGTATGCTCAATAAGGCCAAATTAAGGGAGGAACGGCGTGTCGGAAACAATTAACGCGGCCATTGTTGGTCTGGGACGTTGGGGTGAGTTGCTGGTGTCGTCAGTTGATGACAGCGACATTATTCAGTTTACGGCGGCGGTCACAAGGACCCCTGCAAAGGCGGAGGCATTCTGTGCAGAACGCAACATCAAATTGTCAGATCAACTCGACAATGTACTCAATGATGATTCCATCGACGCGTTGGTGATTGCGACACCGCACAGCCAGCATTTCGATCAACTGATGGCCGCCGCCAAGGCGGGAAAGCATGTCTATTGTGAGAAACCTTGGGCGCTGGATGCCGTGGAAGGCCGCACCGCACTCGATGCCTTCGCGAAGGCTGAATTAAAAGTCGCCATCGGTCATAACCGGCGGTTCGCTCCCAATTCCATGGCTATGAAAGAAGTACTGGAAAGCGGTAGCTTAGGAGCGCCTATCCATGTTGATGGTCATTTCAACTCCAACCTGGCACCCGCGGAAGGTTTGTGGCGCGACAACCGGGCGGAAAGCCCCGCGGGCGGCATGACGTCCATGGGCATACATGCGCTTGATATGTTCATCAATCTTTTCGGCCGAATTCGAGACGTTGACGTGCAGAGCACGCGTGTCGCATCACCAATTGACGTCGACGACTCAACCTTGGTACGCCTAAATTTTGAAAATGGATGCACAGGACATCTGACGACGCTTTCCGCCACAAATATGTTGTGGCGTATCTCAGTGTATTGCCTAGGTGGATGGGTAGAGCTTCGTGACCAGGATAAGCTGGAGATTTCCTCGATCGCCGACGGGACTTCCCAACAGACCTATCCGGGATATGAATATCCGGCCATGGCAACGATTAAGGCCGCCATGGAGAGTTTCGGCACCGCCATCGCTGGCGGTACGGATTTCTTAATATCGCCTGAGGAGATTGGGCACGCGACCACGGTATTGGCGGCCATTATTGCGTCGGCAGAGTCTGAAAAACCTGTGACGGTTGGGTGAGATATTTCATTTTTTCGGTCCCGCGTTAACCCTCATTATATAATTACATAGAATTTGCCTTCGATGCGAAGGGGGAATTTATGAGCGAGACGTATCAGTTCATCACCATCAGCAGCGAAGACAATGTTCGAACGATCACCCTTGACCGGCCCCCAGTGAATGTCATCGATCGGGAAATGACTTTAGAGTATCACGCTGCCCTGCGTGCGGCGGACGCCGATGCCGCGGTCAAAGTCATCGTCCTCAATGGGGCGGGGCGCGGACTGTCGGGTGGCGTTGATCTGAAATATATGGAGAGTTTCTCGGCGACAGAAATGAAGGATTTCCTTCGTCTTTTTTATGTCGAGACGACTAATTTATGCCGCTCACTTTCTAAACCGATCATCGCATCCGTTCACGGTTATGCCAGGGAAGGCGCATGCACGCTGTCCATGGTCTGCGACATGGTCATTGCGGCAGATAATTCTGATTTTGGCTATCCAGGTGTTCCGGTCATTGGGGCGCCGCCGGGCATGCATACCTGGTTTTTACAACGTTTAATGGGACGCATGAAAGCGGCTGAACTTATTTTTACCGGAAAACCCATTAGCGCTCGGGAAGCGGAAACCGCGGGTCTGGTGACGCGAGTTGTCCCAGCGGATAGTCTCCACGATGAAACGATGAAGCTCGCGCAGGAGGTAGCATCCATGTCACCTGTGGCCCTAAAAATTGCACGCGACTTTATGTACGCCTGTGAGGACTTACCGTTTGCCGATGTACCAGAATCAGCCTTGAAAGTCGTTTCTGACGCCTTCGATACGGAGGACAGCAAAGAAGCGCGTCGTGCCTTCGTGGAGAAGCGCGAACCAATTTGGACGGGGCGCTAGGAACCGGGCACGAGGACCCCACGATTCCGCTTCACTTCCGAACGGCGTTTCTTCGAATTCAATCGACGTTCCTTAGATGCTTTTGTCGGCTTCGTGGCTCGACGGCGCTTTGGGATTTCGGCAGCATTGCGCAGCAGCGCCTGTAACCGCTCCATCGCGTCGCCACGATTACGCTCCTGGCTTCTGTGGCGATGCGCCGTGATCACCAACACGCCGTCTTTAGTCATACGTCGGCCTGCCAAGGCTCGAAGTCGCCGAAGAATGGTTGATGTGATGGATTGTGATTTGCGCGCATCGAACCTGAGTTGAACCCCTGTCGCCACTTTGTTGACGTTCTGACCGCCGGGCCCGGGAGAGCGGATGAAAACCTCCTGCACTTCATCATCTAATATGGAAATTGTTTGAGTGATCTTGATCATACTGTCTCTCCGCTCTCTAGAGGCCAAAGCCAGGCCGCACCCCTTACGCCGCTTGAATCACCGTGTAAATTTGGAACAAGTGATGTGGAGCAAGAATCGGAAAAGATCCATTGGTGCCAAAGTTTTGGTACGTTCTCATACAGGCGCTGCCTGTTCGACAATCCTCCACCGAGAACGATGAGATCAGGGTCCAAAACGTTGATGATGCTCGCCAAGGCGCGAGCCAGACGGTGTTCGTAACGTTTGAGCGTCGCCTCATCTGATATCGTATCCGCGGTGGCGTGATGCCCCGTGTGCCGTTCGTGGTCGCGGGCCAGGCCAGGGCCCGACAGGAAGGTCTCGATACATCCGTCCTGACCGCAATAACAGGGCTCACCGGGGCGTTCGTCACGCCCGTCAAAAACCTGAGGCCAGGGCAGGGGATTGTGCCCCCATTCGCCGGCGATGGCGTTGGTCCCTCCTCTGTATGTTCCGTCGATTGATATAGCGCCACCGACACCTGTCCCCAGAATGACGCCAAATATCACCGCATATCCGGCACCAGCCCCATCGATGGCCTCGGAAACGGCAAAACAGTTGGCGTCGTTTGCAAGGCGGACAGCGCGGCCCGTTGCCTCGGCCAAGTCGCGGTCGAGAGGATTTCCAATCAGGCAGGTGGAATTTGAATTTTTTATCAGACCGGTTGTTGGAGATAAGGCTCCTGGAATTCCGATGCCAAGAGGGACGTCATCGGCTAAGTCAGTTTGATTTGCTAGAACGTCGACTAGGCCGGCCACGGCGCGCACGGTTGCTGAATAATTACCGATCGGCGTTGGTACCCGCAAGCGGGCGCATTCGTGCCCTCGGGCATCGATTACGATGCCCTCAATCTTTGTACCCCCCATGTCGATACCGATGCGCATGCGGCAGATCATAGCGTTCGCGTGGACAGAGATGAATTCTTTTGAATTGCATGCTGGATTCTTGAGAAGCAAAAATTACACAAGATGTAGGGTTTTGTTAACGCTCATGGCACAAAGATAAGTTTGATTGGCAATTGCCTTTGGGCACAAACAATCTAAAAAGCGATTCGATTAGATACACGCTAAGGATCCATGAATCGAACCGGGTGGCGGATGATCATATGAATGAGCAAGGCTGGGGCGAGGGTGACTCGGAGCCTGTATTTTCTGGTTTAAGGGAGACGGGAATTACAGGGCGTCAGATCGCGTGCGCGTTAAAAATTTCGTCGGCGACGGTCAGCAAGTGGCGTCGTGGGAAATCCCCAATACCAGCAGACATTCAAGTTTTCCTTACACTTATGTTAGCTAGTCAAGTTGATCGTCTGGGGGATCTTTACGCCGATTGGGGACCAGCACCGGCAGCTTGGCACCTCACGGCGCGTGCGGGACTAGAATTAGCCAGAGAGCAGCTTGCGGCGCAAGAGATGCGCAATCAGACCCTTCCAGGTTTTGCGATTTGCGATGGCGTACGCTTGTTCAGGGTTTGGTGGAATGCGGATCGAATCGTCACGGATTTGACAACAAAGCCAGCACCGATTGTCCGCCATATGGTCACGGCAGCGGGAGCATAGAAGAGGGAAAGTCATGAGGAATGACTTGGGAATTACGCAGGAGGGATTAAAGACAGCGCTCAAGATCAAAGAGGATTATCGTGCCCGTCGCCCCATTTTGATGCCTGACGAAGATGACCGGATTATTGTCCCCGAGACAATGCTGAACCACAATATTGATCTGACGACTTTTGAAGATCCGTTGCCGTTGGCGATGATGGCGACACGCGATCCAGAAGCGCCCATGGCTCTTGCAGCCGCGGCGCGCCTCAGCCCTCTAGGCAGGCAAAATAGATTGCTGTGCGGCGTGGTCGAGATCATCGGTGAGACCTCAAAGCATGAGGCCGTCAAGGAGTGCCTGGGATACGTTAAGGACCGTCACTTCGAGCCGTCGGCCATCGTTGAGGTTCGGCGCCACGCGACGAAGTTCGTCGTTCGCTCACGCCAACAATATACGGCCGCTTTGCGAGAGAACCTAGAGTCCTTGTTGGACGGCGCCATAACACCACGTCAGTTCGTGAGGGAGTTTTTTGAACTGACGGAAGCGGGCAATATGCGCCACGACATACGAAAGAAATTGGTTTTGAGTTTATTGCTCTCGCCGTCAGTACGACCCAGCGTGAAATTTCTCATGCTCGAGAACTTTCATCGTATGGCGCGACCTGTCCAATTGGCAATAATCTCTGGTGTGTTGCGTGCGGAACCCAGTCGGCATACCGAAATTATAAAAGAAGAACTACGTTACCTGGTGGTGCACAAAACGAGGGACCAGGGCGTCCATTAAGTATTTCGTTCACGCCTTTCGACTGTTGAAACGCCCTTTCACCTGTGGTTTCTTCTCGCTGCACTGCACGCTATAAGCTGGAGCATGACTTTTATACCCAACTACTCTTTCGACGGCGAACCGGCTCCTGGCGAAACGTGGGAGGTGGCGCCAGGTGTGTGGTGGATTCGCATGCCGCTGCCCTTCAAGTTAAACCATATTAACCTTTGGATGCTTGCAGACGGCGATGGTTGGACCTTAGTCGATACAGGAATTCTC
>DFRF01000188.1 GCA_002378125.1 Rhodospirillaceae bacterium UBA3470
TTCTTGATCCCATTGATCTGGCCGACGATGAAAATCATAACTATTAATGCGCCGATGGAATGGCTAGAAACTTGGTTGTCAAATTTTGCCGGCCTTACTGCCCACAATATGCGTAAAGACAGCAAAACAGACATCACTGCTAACATATATCCAGGTATCATATAGACGGCGGCCGCCTGTTTAGCGACCAATACGGCCTGGGCCAACTGAGCAGCGCTTATGCCGACGATGCCCCTCATATCATCGGTGTTGAGTTGAATTTGGCTTTGGCGAGACCTCCAGGCGGCCAAACCTATCGTGATTGCGGCGAGGATAAGTGGAATTTTTATGCTTGGACGTTTCAGTATCTTAAAGAATGCTTTTGTGTATTCATCAATATTGACAAACCCACTTGGACCGCCTCCGTGGCTACCTTGTGTTGAACTCAACTTCACGAGCCAGTCGAAGAACAAGCTGAGGGCGTCAATTGCTGGCAGGAAGAAAAATATGAATGCGATGGCACTTACCGCCACGAATATCAGTCTTGGCGCAAAACCGCTTAACAGAAATAAGGGTAGGATTAAAATTGGGGCTGCGGTGACTTTCGTTGCTATAATGAAGCCGCCAATGACACCATACATTACGGCTAAAATACGCGGTTGTGGTATAACTGGAGCTCTGCCACGACCGCACAGCATCCCAGCGATTAACAGGCAAGTAGCGAAGACTAGTAATGCTTCTGGTTTAGGTTGGAATGCGTGCTTAAGTACAATTGATGACGCAAATGGAGACAGTTGACAGGTGATGGACGGCAGCCACGAGCCGAAGGCGGAACGGCCGATTATACCGATCAAAAATATGGCCGATGCCGATAGTATGATTGCCAAATTGGATAAAAGTTTCAGATATTTCTCGGGATCAGCGAGAACCAGATCCTGGATGTTTCCCGTAGAATGGAGATTTCCCAATCCCAGGATCACGGCATTAAAGGCGTGAACAGTAATACCGGGGTGATAGATATGCCCCGGCGTGTCGCCATTTAGGAGATTGATGCCGTCTAATAGGTAAAAATAGGTGGGATCTGATAGATACCAATGCCAAAAAGGTCCCACATGAGAACGAACAAAAACCAACACAACGACGAACGAAATTGGGATTATGGCGGCAATTAATGCGCGGCTAGTTAGGTTATCGCGTTGGGCGAACGATGTAATTTGGGAGATCAAAGACTGGTCTCTATCGAGGACAATAATGTCAAGTCATGCAACAACTTCCAATTTTTTCGATCCGGAGCCATGAGCAGGGCTCGCCCCTTATGCGGTGGTACGGGCGTATAGGCTTCCATGCTGTCCGTGTAAGCATTAAAACCGCCAGCCTCGGCATGGATCAAAGCCCCCGCCGCATGATCCCACGGTTTCAAGGAGCCCATATACCGGGCAAAATCCAGCTTTCCACGTGCTAGATCCGCGTACTCGGCCCCAACACACCGGTATCGCGTCATTTTTGAGGGAATTTTGAGATTTTCCGTTGCTTGGCGTTGATAGAGAATTTCACGGAGGCGTTTATTCAAAGAGCCTTTGAGCTCTGAGAGATCTTCGCGATCGGTGATTCTAAGTTGACAGCCATCTTCCCACGCGCCCTGCCCTTTGGCCGCATATACCATATGACCGCGATGAGGTTCGTAAATCCAACCCGCTAAGGTCTCAGAACTGTGGACGAACGCAATAATCATTGCGAAACAAGGATTGCCGTCAGCATAGTTTTGCGTGCCATCGACAGGGTCTATAATCCAAACAGGATCTGGGCCCTCGAGCGCATTCATGGATGAAGGATCACGAGCAGCCATTTCCTCTCCCACAGTGCGACTTCCGGGAATTACCTCTCGCAGGCGTTCATCAAGGGCAGCTTCAGCTCTTTCATCGGCAATTGTTACAATATCTCCCGGGTTCTTTTCGCGAATCTCCGCATGACTTAAGTTTTGGAATCGTGGAAGGACTTCACTTGCGGCAACTTCGCGTATAATGGCATCTACTTTGGTCATGTTGGGAAACATTCGGAAGGCCTTTCAAGATGATTGCATGAAGCCTTTAGGTCACGCGTAGGCACAGATAGTTAATTCCCATGAATGTCTCTATCACGGTGATAGGCTTCAATAAAATCGTCAAGAATTCGCCCTGCTTCGGAACTGAAATCTGCACGTTGAATGAGCGCCCGGGTAACAAATGTCGCAAAACTGACGGCCTCGCCCTTCCCTCTTAACCGAAAGCTCTCTGAGAACTGGTCGAGTTCGTCATGAACGGAACGCCGCGCCACAACGTTCAATTGTGATTTCACCAAACGGTGTTTATCTCGCCATTTCTTCTGATGTTGCGTTGAAGCCATGCGATTCGGCCCAAATTATCTACTAGTAGAATATGATATTGCAGGCGAGACAAAAATTCAATGAGATCATCCACCGTCCGTCAGAGACCTTGCTGGAACCGCGCTGCGCGGATGGGGGAAAGGCGGACCTTGATGGAAATTTCAGCGTCCGTGTCTTCCCGATCGATGACTTCGCCATTTTGGTATAGCCATGCCAATCGGCGTCCGTCCGCATGATCAATCTTGATGTCAAGAATCTCAAACCCTTCAGCCAGGCGCTCGGCCAAGACATCAAGAAAGTGCTCACATCCTTCTCCAGTCATGGCTGAAACTGGGATGGCTACAGAATTGTCACGTTTGGCGCGTGATGCGGTCGCACTTTTCGCTTTGGGATCCAGACGGTCGATCTTGTTTAGGACTTCGATCATCCGCCGTTGCGATTGCTCATCGATACCTATGTCGCCCAAAACCCGCTCCACATCTCGTTTCTGTACATCCGTGTCGGGATGCGAAATATCGCGGACGTGGACGATGAGATCAGCTTCGTTCACTTCCTCAAGAGTCGCGTGGAACGCGTTCACCAACTCGTGCGGCAATTCAGAAACGAACCCGACGGTGTCGGACAGGACGGCTTGGCGTCCATCTGGTAGATCAATGGTGCGCATGGTGGGGTCGAGTGTTGCAAACAGCTGGTCCCTGGCGACCACATCAGCCTTGGTTAAGGTATTGAAAAAGGTCGATTTTCCTGCGTTTGTATACCCGACAAGGGCGATCACGGAATACGGAACCTTCTTTCGGGCCTTGCGGTGAAGGTCACGGGTGCGCCGGACGTCTTTCAACTCCCGTTTGATGCGGTCTATGCGTTGATCAATAAGGCGTCTATCGATTTCAATCTGCCGTTCGCCGGGCCCGCCCATAAAACCGGCGCCCCCACGCTGCCGTTCCAAGTGAGTCCAGCTCCGCACAAGACGACTGCGCTGATATGTCAGCGCTGCGAGATCCACTTGAAGGCGCCCTTCCTTGGTGCGCGCCCTTACGCCGAAAATCTCCAAAATGAGCCCCGTGCGATCAATAACCTTGCAATTTAGACCGCGCTCTAGGTTCCGCTGTTGAACGGGGCTTAGTGTACAATCCATGATGACGATGGCCTTATTGCCCTTTTGCTCGGCATAGGTGGACACCATCTGGTTCAGGCGTTCGATGGAACCCTTTCCTAAGAATGCAGACGGGCGCGGTTTCGCGATGTTGATGACTTCAGCATGGACAATCTGGAGATCAATGGCGCCGGCCAATCCCACGGCTTCCGCGAGGTCGGAATCCGTATCCCTGGTTGCGTGGTGGGTCGTCGTGACGTTCGGGTGAACCACGAAACACGGCGTTGCAAACTCTCGGACTTGGGTCGCCTCTACCAAAGATGCCAGCCTTTCGGAGAGCGCGACATGCGCTTAGTCAGCGTCTGCTTCTCCATCGGCCGCTTTTTCCGGCCCAAACAACTGGATCGGCGACGACGGCATCACCGTGGATATCGCATGCTTGTAAACGAGTTGTGTATGCCCGTCCCGACGCAGGAGAACGGAGAAATTGTCGAACCATGTGACGATGCCTTGTAGTTTCACTCCGTTGACAAGAAACACCGTTACAGAAGTCTTGTTTTTCCTAATGTGGTTCAGAAATACATCTTGCACATTTTGAGATTTTTCCGGGGACATTTTGGACCCTCTAATTATTTGCCGAAAACCAGAGTGGCGGTTTGGGCTCTCCCAAGGTTTTTCGTTATTTTCGGTTCTCCACCCATTTACCGACCCTAATTTTATCTAGGCTAAGAACATCTGCAGTCTACAGTTTGTCGAGGAAATTGGAAAGTGCCATACAATGTGGAAATTCAATGTCCGCTTGAGCCTTATATGTTGAATGTGCGGCGCGCAGTTGCGCCCCGACCAGAATGGCTGTGCAGTCTGCATTCTTGGCGCATTCAAGATCAATGTCGGCATCGCCAATGAACCAGACGTGGGGTCCGGTTGGGATATTTGTTCCCCAAAGCGCCAGGTCTACGGGGTCACGAGCCGGCTTGTCTCGCGGGGCATCGTTGGCACCGACGATTGCACTAAAATAGTTTGTCCAACCAAGATGAGCTACCTCTGCGCGCAAGACGTCGCCGCGTTTATTGCTTACAATCGATAGGGTCAATGACTTGGACGCAAGGCGTTCGATCAACTCCTGCGCCCCGGCAATGATTTCCAGCTTCTCGGTATGAATTTCGTAGTAGCGATTATAGAATAGATCCATTGCGTACTCCCACTCGTCGCCGAAGAGCTCAGGAAAACTCTCGCGCGCAGACCGGCGGACTCGCTGGCGGGTCTCATCCATTGTCCATGGGGCATGACCGAACGCCAAAAGTGTGGTGTTGAGGGCATCGCGAATGACCGGAAAGGTATCGACCAGGGTATTGTCCCAGTCGAAGATTACGGCACTTGGATTAGGGATTGGCGTTTCTGAACCCTGTCCGCTCAATTCCAGGTGTCCGTGGTTCTTGGCCCCCCATGGGCCTCCATGTATTCGACGTAGGCATCCAAAATACGGTTGGTCAACTCGCCAACATGTCCGTTTCCGATGGACTGACCGTCGATACGCGTCACGGCTTTTACGTGCGATGTCGAACTCGTAATGAAGGCCTCGCGGGCCGCCAGGGCTTCTTCGGGGGTGAATGGTCTCTCCATAATGTCGATACCGGCATCGGTCGCGGCCTCGAGCACGGAAAGCCGGGTCACGCCATTTAAAATGGAGGTGCTGGCGTTGCGTGTCACCAGATCGCCGTCGGCAGTGACTATCCAGGCATTCGTCGAAGTCCCTTCCGTCACGTATCCTTCGTTGTCCACCTGCCACGCTTCGAAGGCGTCGGCGTCGCGGGCTTGTTGCTTGCCAAGAACATTTGGCAACAGAGCCACCGACTTGATGTCGCATCGCTGCCAGCGGATATCTGGAATTGTAATGACGTCAACACCGGTCCGCAGGGCGTCCTTATCCATGGGGTCCGATTTGCGCGCCGTGATGACGAGGGCGCTTTCGGAATGGGCCGGGAACGGATGATCGCGTGGTGCGACACCTCGGGTTACCTGCAGATAAACGAGGCCGTCCCGCACATGATTCCGCCGGACGATCTCTTTTATGACCACCATCAGAGCGGCGCGGCTCAAAGGCCATTTGATCCGCAACTCGCTTAGTGAATGTGCCAAGCGGTCCAAATGGCCCTGTTCGCCGATCAGCTTGCCGGCCATGACGGCAAACACTTCGTAGACGCCATCCGCGAACTGGTAGCCCCGATCTTCAACGTGAACTGCCGCATTCCGATGCGGTACATATTGTCCGTTCACATAGGCAATGCGCGCCATGCCCAATCCCTTTTGTTTAGAAATATTCGAGTTGAACCGAAAACATGGATTCAACTTTTCGGATGGCTTCAGCTGCTGCAAATAGCACGACCCGGTCATGCGGTTCAACGACTGTTGAACCGCCCGGGCAGATCATTTCGCCATCCCGGACAATGGCACCCAACAAGACGCCGCTGGGTAGATTAACCTCGCGCAACGGCTTGCCAACTAACTCGGATGTTTCCAGCGCCTCAGCTTCGATAAGTTCGCCGAAACCTTCACGCAGCGTGTGGACCGAATGGATACGTCCGCGTCGGATATGTTGAAGGATTGTGGAAACCGTAATATTTCCGGGACTCACAGTAACGTCGATTTCCAACGAATTGATAAGGGATTCGTATGTACCCTTGTTGATCAGCGTGATTGCGCGTTGGCATCCATATCGCTTCGCCAGGAGTGACGCGAGGATGTTGGTTTCATCGTCGTTCGTTACAGCCACCACTGTTTCCGTGTTTGCTACACCAGCTTCTTCAAGGATTTCCCAGTCAAGGACATCGCCTTGCAAGACCATGGTCTTGTCGAGCTTCATGGCAATCGATTCCGCCCGTTTTGGACTAGATTCGACGATTTTGGTTCGTACCCAGTGATGCTCTCGTTCAATCTCCTGCGCTAAGAAAAGGCCGATATTGCCGCCGCCAAAGATCAGCAAACGGCGGGCTTCTGTCTCTTCGTGACCGAAGGCCGCCATGGCGCGGCTTACTTGGTCGCTGTCGACGACAAAATAGACTTCGTCACCGGGCAGCATTTGATCATCCGAAGATGGCACGATCGGTTCGTTCTCGCGCATGAGCCCTACAATCACGATATTCAAATCGGGAAAGAGTTGTGTCAATTGGCGCAAGGGCGTGTTCACCAGAGGGCAATCGTCTTCGCATCGCACCCCTAGCAGCTTTACCCGGTCGTCAACCAACGGAATCATCTCAAAGGCACCGGGGACTTGAAGTCGACGGGTCACGGCACGCGCTACTTCGATTTCAGGCGAGATGATCACATCGATGGGCATGTGTTCGCGTGAAAACAGGTTCGCCCAAAGTGGCGACAGGTAGGCTTGTTCGCGGATTCTGGCGATTTTGGTTGGAACGTCGAACAGGGAATGAGAAACCTGGCAAGCCACCATGTTGACCTCATCGGAGATGGTTACTGCGATCAGCATATCCGTATCCGGCGCGCCCGCCTGTTCCAGAATATTCGGATGCGAGGCCTGGCCAACCACGCCGTTGACATCAAGGGTATCGCCAATGCGGCGAACCAAGTCCGGTGACTGGTCAATGACGGTTACGTCGTTGTTTTCCATGGCGAGATGACGAGCAATATTGAATCCAACTTGCCCAGCGCCGCAGACTATCACTTTCATGCCGGGGGTTCCCCTGCAACCTTTATCAAGTATCGGTCAGCTTTTCCGGAATGGAAACGGCTAAAGACTTCAGTTTACGATGCAAAGCCGACCGCTCCATACCAATAAATTCCGCCGTCTTCGATACATTTCCTTCAAAGCGTTGAAGTTGACGGAAAAGGTAATGTTTTTCAAAGCTTTCGCGGGCCTCACGAAGAGACATGCCTATAACTTCGACTTGCCAATCTGTGGCTGAGGGATCGCTTCGCGCGCCGTGTATCGCCGACGGCAAGGCTGCTGCCGTGACCTCTTCGCCAGGTTCACTGGCGCTTAAGATCATCATGCGTTCCACAATATTCTTGAGTTCCCGGACGTTGCCGGGCCATTCATAGGTCTGCAATGCGGCGATTGCGTCCGGAGCAAAGGACCGAATGGGCTGTCCACTCATCTCACAGGACCGGCGGAGAAAATGATCCGCGAGGTCCTGTAGGTCTTCGCGTCGGGAACGGAGCGGCGGGACTTCGATTGGGACTACGTTCAAACGGTAGAATAAATCCTCTCGAAATCTGCCGGCGGCAATTTCATGCTCAAGATGGCGCGACGTGGTGGCTATGAAGCGTACATTGACCTCGACGGTGGAGTTACCGCCAATCCGTTGGAAGGCCTGATCTTGAAGAATCCGAACTAGCTTGCCTTGCACCTCCAAAGGTAGGTCGGAGACTTCGTCAAGCAGTAGCGTTCCATTATGCGCGGACTCAATCGTGCCGACGCGGGATCCGTTGGCGACCTTCCCATCCTGGGATTCTACGCCCAAAAGTTCCCCTTCCGTGCGTTCTGGAGACAATGAAGCGCAATTCAGAATCTCGAACGGCCCACTGGCGCGTAGTGAACCCGCGTGAAGCGCTCTGGCAACCACTTCCTTGCCGCAACCGGCCGGTCCGGAGATCAAGACACGGCTGTTCGTCGGTGCCGTCTGTTCGATGATCTGGCGAATATCCCGAATACCCCGAGAGGCGCCAATCAGATTCGTTTCTGGGCCGGCGCGAAACCGTAACTCTACGTTTTCGCGCCGCAATTCTGCAGCCTCGATGGCCCGGTCGACAACAAGAAGCAGCCGATCAGTCTTGAAGGGCTTTTCGATGAAATCGTAGGCGCCGTCTTTGATGGCTGCGACGGCCGTTTCTACGGTACCGTGTCCACTCATCATCAAAACGGGAATTTCTGTGTGGTGTTTCTTGATTCGGCGAAGAATTTGCAAACCATCCAGTTTACTGCCTTGCAACCAGATATCCAATAACACTAGGTCCGGACGGCGGTTTTCCACGGACACAAGCGCCGTTTCACTGCCGTCGGCTTGGCGGGTCTGGTATCCTTCATCTTCTAGGATGCCTGCCGTGAGCATGCGGATGTCGGATTCATCATCGACAATGAGAATTTCTTTGGCCATGTCTACGAAGCACCAGACTGCGTTTCCGGGTCGTGACTGGTATCGGTTGACGCCATTTCCCTACGGTCTTCGGTGTTCTCGAAAATCATCGACACTTTTGCTCCGCCATTGGGGCGGTCATCCAGGACGAACCTCCCTTGATGATCTTCCATGATTTTTCGAACGATGGCCAAACCCAGTCCCGTCCCTTTTTCGCGGGTGGTCACGTAGGGCTCGGTAAGGCGTCCCTTGTCTAATGGCAGTCCGACGCCATTGTCTTCGATTATGATCGATACGGTGCCGTTCGATCCGCCCTGAGGCGTCATGTCCGAATCGCAGTTGATGAGCCGTAAGGTGATTTGTCCTGGCTCTGAAGACAGGGATTTATTGGTAAGTCGTGCCTCAATGGATTCCCACGCGTTCTTTAGAAGGTTCGTGAGGGCTTGCGCAATTTGACGCCGATCGCAGTTGACCATGACCGGCGTATCCGGAAGATCGATCTTGAAGACCAAATCCACATTCCGGTTACGCTCGAGGAAGGCCGCTTCGCGGCAGACCTCGACGATATTCTCATCGTACATTAAAGGCTGGGGCATGCGGGCGAACGACGAAAACTCGTCAACCATCCGGCCAATGTCAGATACCTGTCGGATGATGGTATCGGTACAGGACCTAAAGATATCCGGGTCAGAAGCTACCTCATCTTGGTACTTGCGTTGCAAACGTTCGGCCGACAGCTGAATGGGGGTCAATGGGTTTTTGATTTCGTGCGCAATTCGTCGTGCCACATCTGCCCAGGCTGCCTTTCGCTGGGCAGATAGCAGATCCGTAACGTCATCAAACGTCACTACGTAGCCGATAATGTCGCCATCAAGGTATTCTGCTGCCATTCGGGACAGTAGCGTGCGGTGTTGGCTAGGACTATCAAGGCTGATTTCTTCCTGGTAGGTCCGTGCCGGTGCCGCTGTCACTTTGGCGAAGAGCTTTGCCATTTCCGGCACGGCCTCATTGATCTCGGCCCCGACCATCGCGCCAAGGTCTCGCGAAAGGAGATCTGACGCCGAACGGTTCGACAAATGGATACGGCCGTCCGCATCGAGCCCAATGACCCCTGCGGAAACGCCAGCAAGTACTGTCTCCGTGAACCGTCGTCGCTCATCCAGTGCGCGGTTTGCCATGACAAGGCCCTCACGCTGACTTTCCAACTCGTTGGTCATGTTATTGAACGCGCGGCCAAGTGAACTGATCTCATCTGTATCGTCGCCGACTTCCACACGTACCCCCAGGTTTCCCTGGCTAGCTTCATCTGTCGCGGAGATGAGGTTGCTGATGGAATCTGCCAACTGCGAAGATACGGTCAAACCGATCCATACCGCCGCCAGGAGCAGCAGTAACGAAACCATTAAGAAGATGATAATGAAGCTGACTTGGATGCCGCTTCGTTCCTTCTCCATGGTTTGATATTCGTTCACCGCTTTGCGAATGCTCTCAATATGATTGATGACACGGGGATCCACGTAGCGCTCTACGAGTAGGTAGGCATCAATAAATCTGTTCAATTTGATCAGTGCCCGCATGCGATCGACGTTCTCGGAATCTAGGACCGCGATTCTGCCTTGGCTGGCCGTATTCAACGCCTGCACGGACACGTCCTCAATCTCCTCAGTGAGACTGAATTGTGCGCGGGCGAGAATATTACCGCTGCCATCCAGGACAACAGCCTCCGTCAGGGAACGAAACGCGGACTGACTGGAGAGAACATTCTCGAATAAAGCCCGGCTGCGCATCAGTTGGGACGCATTGACGTTCAATTCGTTGGCCAAGGCGAAGGCATCGGCTTCGATAATACGGCGGTGGTCTACTAAATACGCCTGCGCGACCACCTGAGATTGATTCAACGCCGTTCGGACGCGTTCGGCGAACCAGCTCTGCATGCCGAAATGAAGGAAAAGTGCCGAAAAAACCGCCACCAAAATAGCCGGCGTGACCGCGACAAGGCTGAACAACACGACCAACCTGACCTGCAGGCCCGAACCTGCCGCACCCCGTCGCCGGTCAGACCAAACCTGCGCCAAACGGCGTGCCACCACAGCTCCCAACAGCAAGAACAGAATGCCGTCGATATAGAGTAGGCTGAGGACCGTGTTGATATCACTGGTTCGGCCGGGCCGCTCGACGATCGTCACAACGGTCGTGGCGCCCGATAATATGGCCAGGATGGCCAATGTGTATGCCGTTTTCCGGCTTGTGGACGCCCGCTGAAGGTCACGCCAAATGCCATTTTTGGATGTCAAAATCGACATTATCGGCCGCCCCGGATGACAGGGATTTCCAGCTCTTTGATCTTTTTGTGCAACGTATTCCGGTTCAATCCGAGAACTTGCGCGGCTTTGACTTGATTACCGCGCGTAGCCTGCAGGGTTAACGTAATCAATGGTTTCTCAATTTCTTTGAGGATGCGATTATAAAGACCCGTGGCCGGCAATGAGCCATTGTGCGCTGCGAAATATTCAGCCAGCTGTTTCTCGACGGTCTGCGCGAGCCCGTCATTTCCCGAATTCCTGGAATTGGATGAGGCTACATATCCACCCTGTTCAAATTCGCGATGAATGTCAGCAGCACTGATCATCTCTTGCGGACATAGCGCAGCAAGCCGCTTCACCATATTTTCGAGTTCCCTAACGTTGCCGGGCCAGCTGTGGCCTCGCAACGCTTCGAGAGCTTCGGCGTCGATGGTCTTCCAAGGCAGACCGGAATTTACCGATTGCGCCAGAAAATGTCGAACCAACTCCGGGATGTCCTCTCTGCGATCTCGTAGAGGCGGTAGGCGCACGGGGACGACGTTCAATCTGAAAAATAGATCTTCGCGAAACAGTCCTTGGCGGATTAGTTGGCGGAGATCATGGTGTGTGGCGGTGATGATGCGAACATCCGTATACATGTCGCGACGGCCACCGACAGATGTGAATTTTCCGTCCTGAAGAACACGCAACAGGCGGGTTTGGGCCTCAAGGGGCATGTCGCCGATTTCATCGAGAAAGAGCGTGCCGCCTTCCGCCTGTTCGAACCGGCCTGTGCTCCGTGCAAGGGCACCAGTAAAAGCGCCCTTCTCATGTCCAAAGAGTTCGCTCTCGATCAACTCCCTAGGGATCGCTGCCATATTGACAGCAACGAAGGGTCCAGATTTGCGCTTTCCGTAGTCGTGAAGCGCGCGGGCAAAGAGTTCTTTGCCGGTACCGGATCCCCCATTTATCATCACTGTAAGGTCGGTTGGCATGAGGCGGGCAACGGTCCGATACACTTCTTGCATTGCTGGCGATCGGCCAATGAGGGGCAGCGTTTCTTCGAAAACATCCTCATCCAGTCGTTCGCCGATATCCTTCTCAGATTCAATCCCCCGCTTAACAATTGAAATCAAATCATTAATATCAAAAGGCTTTGGGAGATAGTCGAAGGCGCCTTTTTCGGTAGCTTTGACAGCGGTCATGAGCGTCGTTTGCGCACTCATGACGACGATCCGTAAGTCAGGTCTGAGGCGTCGGATGCGGGGGACAAGGTCCAAACCGTTTTCATCGGGCATGATTACATCAGTAATTACTAGATCGCCTTCGCCCTTTTCAATCCACTGCCACAGGGTCGCCGCATTTCCCGCAGCGTGGACATCATAGCCTGCACGGGTCAGCGCCTGGACGATGACGGTGCGTATGGCGGCATCATCATCAGCAACGAGGATGGTTGAGCGGTTCATTCGAAGCCTTCGCGGTCTTGGAACATGGGCAACATGACCCTAAACACTGTCTTGGTATTGGCAGTTTCGCATTCCACGATACCGCCATGATCACCGATAATCTTGGCTACCAGCGCCAACCCCAGCCCGCTACCCTGCGATTTTGAGGTGACAAAAGGGTCGAAAAGGTGCGGCATCATGTCGTCTGGGATGCCGGTGCCGTTGTCCGTGATGCTAATGGTAAGGGGAAGATGGACCCGTTCACCGTTTCCAGGGGCGGCTAATTTGACGCCGTGTTGGTACGAGGTTTCCATCACAATTTCGGCAGCCTCGTCCGAGGCCGCTTCCACCGCGTTCTTAATCAAGTTCAGAAATACCTGCACCAATTGATCGCGGTTGCCGCGGACAGGCGGCAATGAGGGGTCAAACCGTGTGACGAAACGGGCGTGGCGACCAAAGCCGATCTTCGAGACCTGAAGGACCCGATCGAGGATTTGGTGGATATTCACGCTTTGATACCGGATCGGCGCGTCGCCGGCGAACATTCCCATACGATCGACTAGCTCGACGATCCGATCAACCTCATCGCGGATGAGTCGAGTTAGGCTTTGATCATCTTCGGATGCGGTATCCTCTAGCAGCTGCGCCGCACCGCGGATACCGGAAAGTGGATTTTTGACTTCATGGGCTAACATGGTCGCCATAGCCGTCACTGAACGTGCTGCCCCACGATACGACAGCTGGCGGTCAATCTTTTCAGCTATCGATCGTGAGTGTATGGAGAGAATGACGACGCCCGGGCGCTCTGATATAGGAGCCGCATGGACATTGACAAAATGTCGGCCGATCCGAGGTGTCTCAATCGTCAAGTCGTATTCGGATACGGCATGATTTTCCCTGCGAACCTGCTCGACCAGAACAAACAAGGGACTATCTGGCGGAATGAAATCGCTGAGTGGATAGCCAACTATTTTGGTGGCGCTTGAACTCAGCAACTGCTCAGCTGCGGCATTTAGTTTTATAATGGATTGGTCGGTATTGATGACAAGAATTGCTGAGCTCAAGCCGTTAAGAATGAGTTCATCGTCCAGATCGTATTCTTCTGAGGGTGCTGACCAGGTTATCGCCGGTTTTGGGTTCATGCGGCCAGGCATTCGACGATCGGACCATAAAAGGCGCGAATTCGCGCTTTGACGGCATCAGGAGTATCCAATTGAAAAACCTCCTGACGGAACTCTGCGGAATTCGATAAGCCTTTGGAGTACCATCCCAGGTGTTTGCGAGCGATTTTGACGCCCGGTTGCGCCCCATAGTGTGTAACAATGGCGTCAAAATGCTCGAGAACGATTTCCATTTGCTCCTCGACGGTGGGATTAGCCAGACGCTCGCCGGTTTTCAAATAATGGGAAATTTGGTTGAGAAACCAGGGACGGCCATAGGTTCCCCGACCGACTAAAATACCATCGGCACCCGAATCCTCGAGAAGTTTTTTTGCATCATCGACGCTGACTACGTCGCCGTTACCGAACACGGGAATATTCACAGCATCCTTGACCGAGGCAATGAAGGGCCAATCCGCCCGGCCCTTGTAGAACTGACAACGTGTCCGGCCATGGACGGCTATGGCTTGAATGCCACAATCTTCGGCAATTTTAGCCAGTTGAGGGGCGTTTCGGGTGTCATCATCCCAGCCCGTCCGCATCTTAAGCGTCACCGGAATGTTGACGGCCTTTACGGTTACTTCCAATAGCTTCGACGCTAAACCTAGATCACGCATCAGCGCTGACCCGGCGTCCCCGTTTGTGACTTTCTTGACCGGGCAACCCATGTTGATGTCGATTATAGTCGCGCCAAAATCTTCGTTGATACGCGCTGCCTCGGCCATAACATCGGGTTCACAGCCTGCGAGTTGCACAGAGATGGGATACTCATCGGCGCAATGGGCAGCCATCTTCATAGTCTTGCGCGCTGCGTGAACCATGGCGCGGCTCGCGATCATTTCAGAGACGACTAGCCCAGCTCCGGCGCGTTTGACTAGGCGCCTGAATGGCATGTCCGTAACGCCCGACATCGGGGCAAGAACGATCGGGTCGTCAATTTCGAGCGGGCCAATATTTATGGGCTTCAACATGGCATTTCTCAAATTGTGCCTATTTATTGTGCAATCGCGCCGGAAACTCAAGGCCCTTACGCACGGTTTTGAACAATCGTCAGTTTAGGATGACGTCGGTCACGAATTTGACGCCTGGATATCCCAACGTGAGGCAAAGGTAGGCAGACAAAACCCATCGTGCCGCTTTCCGACCCCGCAAACCGTAAAGGCGATGGGTCACCAGCAGGACCGCAATAAGACCGAAGGCGATAAGGGCTAAAATCGTTTTGTGATCGAGAGCCAAAATCTGTCGGGTTTCCTGGAACTGCAAAGCCATCCCGCTTACCACACCCAACGCAAGCACCACTTCAGCCATGCTGAGCAGCCGGAACATCATGGCGTCACAATCGGACAGCGCTGGCAAATTGCGGGATCGAGCTATAGGCTGTTTGGATTTGAGGGTGCGATCCTGGATGATTCCCGCCGATCCGGCGGCGGCGGCAATGGTTAGCAACCCATAGGTCGCAACGGAGACAGCAATGTGCAACCCGAGACCAGCACCTCGTGCCGCGCCTGGAATTTCGGTAGCCGGACTTTGTCCATGTTGGCCAGACCAAATGATGGCCAGGACAGCCATGATTAACAGAACCGGGGCAATGATGGCGATCAATCGCCAGGCCTCCTTTTCACAGACGCAAAGGAATGTAAACAATCCCC
>DFRF01000135.1 GCA_002378125.1 Rhodospirillaceae bacterium UBA3470
ATCCAGGTCGCCTTTGGGCATGTTTCGGTATCCACGAATGGGTGCCAGGCCGCGGACCTCATTGATCATCTCGCGGGCCGTTGCCGAATCGACAGGCGCCATCAGCAGTGAAGCGGATGCGCTGCCCATCCCTGAAGGTTTGGCCTCCACGCGTTCAACCCCTGGCAAGGTCTCACGGATCGAAATTTCTCCATTCTCTGCTTGGCGCATCGTGGTGGGTTGGTTAAGACTCCTGCGCTGCAATGCATAATTTTAATCGGCGCCGCGCTAGAGGTTTGGAGATTTTCCATGGCTTACGAAAACATCATCGTCGATACCCAAGATCAAGTCGGTATCATCACGCTCAATCGGCCCCAGGCGCTGAACGCGCTCTGCGCAGATTTGATCCGAGAGCTGGCCGAAGCCCTGGACGCCTTCGAAGCAGACACCGGTGTTGGCTGTATCGTCGTTACCGGGTCCGAAAAGGCCTTCGCCGCCGGCGCGGACATCAAGGAAATGCAGAACTTCAATTACATGGACGCCTATCAGCGCGACTTCATCACCGACGGCTGGGAGCGACTGGCGCAGTGCCGTAAACCGACGATCGCGGCGGTGGCTGGCTTCGCGCTGGGTGGCGGATGTGAGATCGCCATGATGTGCGACATGATTATCGCCGCCGACACGGCCAAGTTCGGTCAGCCGGAGATCAAGTTGGGCACGTTGCCAGGCGCCGGCGGAACCCAGCGCCTGACCCGCGCCATCGGTAAGGCGAAGGCCATGGATCTTTGTCTGACGGGCCGTATGATGGGTGCCGAAGAAGCAGAACGCGCGGGCTTGATCGCGCGCATTGTCGATGCCGACAAACTCATGGATGAGGCGATGGATGCCGCAAGTGTCATTGCCGGTATGTCCCGTCCGGCCGTTCTTATCAACAAGGAGTCCGTCAATCGGTCCTTTGAGACGACGCTGGCCGAGGGTATTCGGTTTGAACGCCGCATGTTCCATTCCACATTTGCAATGGAAGATCAGAAAGAAGGCATGGCCGCCTTCGCTGAGAAGCGGAAGGCCGAGTGGAAGCAGCGTTAAGCCACTCGTCACCACTTACACCCCTTGCCGACAAAACGTTCGCCGCAGGTTCTGGGACAAGATTCACATGTGCCCAGCCTCCCTACTGCCCGCCAGGTCGGGTATCCTCTTCCGTCGAACGATAGCGGTGTTGCAAGGCCACGGTGAGCCCCTTGATCGGGGGGAGGATCAAGGCCACCAGGAAGATGGCCAACGGCAACCAAAGCATAGCGTGGAGCCACAATGGCAGCTGCCAGGTTAGTTCCATCACCGCAGCCATACCGACGATTAGCCCGCCGATCAACAGCATAGCTGGGACCACCGGGCCGTCACCGACATCGCTGCCCGTGAGTTTGAGACCACAATTTGGACAAGCGTCGGCCAGAGTCAAATAGGCAGCAAAAATGCGCCCGTAGGCGCATCGAGGGCATTGGCCCCGAAGGCCGAGGCGGATGAGTTCACGGGTCGGGCGTTCAGGGTGCTCATCCGCCATCGACATATCCCTTAGGATGGTGGCACGTATCCTGAACCGCCCCACCAGTAGATGCAGACGAAGAGGAATAACCAGACCACGTCAACGAAGTGCCAATACCAAGCTGCCGCCTCGAAGCCGATGTGGGTATCGGCCGTGAAGTGGCCCTTTTTGGTGCGGAAGTAGCAAACCAGTAAGAACAGGGTGCCGACGATCACGTGGAAGCCGTGAAAGCCGGTGGCCAGATAGAAGGTCGATGAATAGATACCATCGGTGAAACCGAAGGTGGCGTGAATGTATTCGTACGCCTGCAGGCCGGTGAAAATGAGGCCCAGAATAACCGTGTAGGCCAGCCAGCGGCCGCAGCCTGCCCGGTCGCCGTGTAGTATTTTATGGTGCGCCACGGTCACCGTTGCACCGGATGTCAGCAGAATCAGCGTATTCAGGAACGGAATGCCGAACGCGGCGAACGGCACGACACCCTCTGGAGGCCATATCTCGTGGGCCGTTCGGGTTATCAGTGGCACGGTCGCGTCGAAGAAGGCCCAGAAGAAAGCGAAAAAGAACATCACTTCGGACGTGATGAACAAAACCATGCCGACTCGAAGCCCGTGCTTGACGACGCTCGTATGATCGACGCCTCCTTCCGCTTCGGATATGACATCGCTCCACCAGCCGTACATGACATAAAGCATTAAGGCCGTGCCGGCGAGGAATGCGAAAATGCTGCCGTCGTGCATGTAGTAGATGCCACCTGTGGCCATGATAAAACCCGCTAGCGAACCAACGAAGGGCCACTTGGAGGGATTAACGAGATGGTAGGGGTGGTTGCTTTCCGAGCTAGCCATGAAGGGCCTCCGTGATGAGCGCTAACGAATTAGCTTTTCTTCCGTTTGTTGTCGGGTTCGGCCGCGTCGACGGATTTCTCCTCCGGTTCCGCAGGATAAAAGGTGTAGGACAGCGTAACAGTGGTCACGTCCTTGGTGTCTGGGTCCGTGAAGATTTCCGGATCAATGAAGAACTGTACCGGCATGTCGACGCGCTGGCCGGCAGCCAGGGTCTGCTCTGTGAAGCAGAAGCATTCGATCTTTGAGAAGTAGGGGCCAGCCTTCAGAGGCGTCACGTTGAACACGGCCGTCCCCGTGACGTCTTCGCCGTCCAGGTTCTGGGCCTCGTAGAAGGCGAGGGTTTGCTCGCCAACATTCACCGTCATTTCTGTCTGCGTGGCCTTGAACTTCCAAGGCAGCTTCGGGTTAGTGTTGGCATCGAAGCGGATGGCGATCTTCTTGTCCGATACGGTGCCCGGCGCGGCGGCAACCACCTGCGGCGTGCCACCATATCCGGTGACCTGACAGAACAGCTCATAGAGCGGCACGGACGCGTAGGCCAAGCCCACCATGCCGGCGACAAACCCAGACAGGGCCATCGCCAGTCTCCGGTTGCTCTTGGTACGTCCGTCCATGGTCAATATGTGTTCCGTACGACTGTTTTATTCGGCCGGGGCCTTGCCGGTCATGTCCGGCAATACTTCGTGGGTGTGCCACGGAGCCGGTGAGGCAACCGCCCATTCTAGCGTTGTGGCGCCTTCGCCCCACTCGTTGGCTTCCGCCTCCTCGCCGTAGAACGTCCGCCATACGATGATGAAGAATAGGATGGTTCCGATCATTGTGATCAGGGCGCCCAGCGAGGACACGTAGTTCCAGCCCTCGTATGGCGCCGGATAGTCTGGTATACGCCGCGGCATGCCCGCAAACCCGGAGAAGTGTTGGGGGAAGAACAGGACATTGACGCCTATGAAGAAGACCCAGAACTGGAGCTTCGCCAGGCCGCGCGGATACTTGCGGCCGCTCATCTTACCAATCCAATAGAAGTAGCCGGCGAACATGGCTAGGATCGCCGCAATGGCCATTACATAGTGGAAGTGGGCGACCACGAAATAGGTGTCGTGGAATACCAGATCCGCACTGGCGTTGGCCAACGTGATGCCTGTGACGCCGCCGACCACGAACAGGAAGATAAAGCCAAGCGCGTAGAGCATGGGGACTTCGAACTTGATCGAGCCGCCCCACATGGTCGCCAGCCAAGAGAAAATCTTCACACCCGTTGGCACGGCGATGACCATGGTCGCCGCCGTGAAGTAGGCCCGCGTACTAACGTCGAAACCAATGGTGAACATGTGGTGAGCCCAGACAATGAAGCCTACGACGCCGATGGCCGACATGGCGTAGGCCATACCCAGGTAGCCGAACACGGGCTTGTTGGAGAAGGTGGAAACGATCTGGCTGACGATGCCGAAGGCCGGAATGATGATGATGTATACTTCCGGGTGGCCAAAGAACCAGAACAGGTGCTGCCACAGCACCGGATCACCCCCCTGACCCGAAACGAAGAACGCCGTGCCAAAGTTGCGGTCCGTGAGCAGCATGGTCAGGGCGCCGGCAAGCACCGGCAGAGCCAGCAGCAGCAGGAACGCGGTGATTAGGATCGCCCATACGAACAGCGGCATGCGGTGGATGGTCATCCCCGGTGCGCGCATGTTGAAAATGGTGACGATGAAGTTGATGGCCCCCAGGATCGAGGACGCGCCTGCCAGGTGCAGAGACAGGATTCCCAGGTCAACCGAGGGGCCTGGCTGGTATTCCTGGTTCGACAGCGGCGGATAGACTGTCCAGCCCGTACCCGGACCGTCGCCAATAACAGCGGATAGCAGTAAAAGAATGAAGCCCGCGACCAGAAGCCACAGCGAGATGTTGTTCATCCGCGGAAACGCCATATCTGGAGCACCGATCATCAGTGGCACGAACCAGTTACCGAAGCCGCCGATCATCGCCGGCATGACGACGAAGAAGACCATCAAGAAGCCGTGAGCCGTCACCAGCACGTTGTAGAACTGGAAGTCATCGATGTACTGGATGCCTGGTTCGGCCAGTTCCAAACGGATGTACCAGGACATGGCACCGCCGATGATGGCGGCGATAAAGGAAACCAGAATGTAGAGCGTCCCGATGTCTTTGTGGTTGGTGGAACAGAACCAGCGGGTGAAGAACCCCGGCATGTGATGGTCGTGATCGTCGTGGTGGGCTTCTGCGGTATTGGCCATTCTATTACCCTTCTCGATAAATACTTGATGACGTTCCGTTTAAGAGGCCGCTATTTGGCCGTCGCGGCTTGCGCCAGGCGCACTGGAGCGTCTTTCTTTTGTGTTTCGTTGGTGGCGAATTCTTTTTTCGCCTTGGCGAGCCAGTTGCTGAACTCCGTTTTCGGGAGCGCTTTGATGTGGATCGGCATAAAACTGTGGTTGACGCCGCACAACTCCGAGCACATGCCGTAGTAGTTCCCGGGCTTGTTGATGTGCGTCCATGTCTCATTGATCCTGCCCGGCGTGGTGTCGAGCTTGATCGCCAGCGACGGCATGGCCCAATTATGGATCACGTCGTTGGAACTCAGAAGAAGGCGGATATTGGTGTTCGCTGGCAGCACGACCGGATTGTCCACGCTCAAGAGCCGTGGTTGGCCTTCCTTGAGTTCGTCATCGGGTACCGGGTAACTGTCAAAAGTCAGGCCATCATGGTCCGGATATTCATAGGTCCAATACCATTGATTGCCGATGACTTTAAGTGTCATTTCCGCATCCTGCGTCTTGTCGACGAAGTAGAGGATTTTCAACGAGGGGATGGCGATGATGATGAGGATCAGAATCGGCAGGCCCGTCCAAATCACTTCCAGCACCGTGTTATGCGTCGTCTTCGACGGCTTCGGGTTTGCCTTGGCGTTGAACTTGATGCAAATGTAGGCCATCAGCCCCAAGACGAAGATCGTGATCAGGCCCTCGACCCAGAGCAAAAACACGTTAAAATCGTATACTTTCTCTGCAGTCGGCGACATGGGCTCCTGGAAGAACATTTGCCAGGGCTTGGACCGCATCTCGACCATTTCGGCCATGGCCAAGTCGGCACTCATAATCACCCCGACGGCCACCACCGCGATCGCAGCGAATAGTCTTTTCAACATGCTTTCCATCCGTTTTTCAGATCGACAAATAATTAATCCCAAGTCACCCAACTCGAAGCGTGCGAATGAGCCGCGCGCATCCAGTTTAATATAGTCTTTGTATCCGCCCAGACAGGCGCACGCAAGCTTTGGCGGGCCTTTGGATTACGAATTGTGATCATCCTAATTTTTACTCTTGAATTTATCTGAACCCGGCCGATCAATAGTCAATTTTCCCCATCCTTTTCGTTGTAACGGTCGGCCATTGAGCTTATTTAGCAAACGCAACTTACGGAGCAGGCCAAATGACCGAAGAAGACAACAACGGAACTCGCCGCCGTAACTTAATCCTGGGCGCCGTTTTGGCGATGGCAGCACTAGGCATGTACTTCGGCATCTTCGTAAAGATGTTCTGACCGATGTCCGCCGTAATCATAGATTTCAATGTCCAGGACCTGACCCACGTGATGGCGGGGCTGAACGCGTTGTCCGTACTCTGTCTGATGGCCGGTTATCTATTTATTCGCAACGGCGAGCGCAATAAGCATCGGGCATCAATGATTGCGGCGTTGTCCGTGTCGGCGCTGTTCCTGGTTTTCTACGTAATCTACAAGGCGAACTTCGGGTTTGCGAAGTTCGGTGGCGAAGGCTGGATTCGACCGGTCTATTTCACCATCTTGGCGGCCCATGTCCTTGGCGCGATTGCGATCACGCCGTTGGTGCCTTGGACCGTCTACTGGGCGCTTAAGGAAAAGTTTGACCGGCACCGCCGATTGGCGCGCTGGACTTGGCCCTTGTGGATGTACGTGGGGGTCTCAGGCGTAGTGGTCTATGTGATGGCAGTCCACTTGTTCCCGTTTCAAGCGTCCTGAGCACAGTGGCCGCGTTCCAACCCGCCAAGATACAAACCTGGAACATATTTGTCGGCTTCGCCGATGCCACGTCGTCCGTAGAGGCGCGGACCGAATTGCGCGCCTGGTGCGGCTTGGCCCTTGCGGCGTTAGCCGTAGCCGGTGTGTTCGCGATGTTGGTGGCGCTTTCCCGGGTGCCCGGCTTCGAGGCGCTGGCGCCGCTGCCCGTCGCCTTCTTCAACAAGGGCTTGGTCGTCCACGTAATCTTTTCCTTCGTTGTATGGTTCCTATGCGTATTTGGCGCTTTAGCCACAGTGTCGGCTTACCGGATAAGCGGCGGCCGGCCGGTCGGTCGGAGGGTGGGCCTGACTGCTATTGGCCTGGGATATATGGCGTCCGTCATGTTGTTCATGCCGGGGTTCATGGACCGGGGCGAACCGAGCCTGAACAATTACATCCCTATGATTATGGATCCATTGTATTACGCCGGGCTGGCCGGATTAGCTGTGTCCCTGTGTTTGGTAGTGATTCGCCTTTTGGTTGCCGTCGCGTGCCGAACCGGGCCGTTGGAGCCGGTAGGGCTCGGCATCTTGAATGGAACCTTCTTGTTCCTGGTCGCTTTGGTATGCGTGGGTATTGCCGGTGGCCTTCTTACGGGCGCGCCGGTGGATGGCGCTTACTTTGAGAACCTTTTCTGGGGCGGTGGCCACGTGCTGCAATTCATGAACGTCGCGTTGCTGATTACAGCTTGGTACTTGTTAGGCGGTCTGGCCTTCGGAACGCCGTTCATTAGACCCAACCAACAGGGCGTCGCCCATGTTCTTCTCTTTGGCGCCGCCCTGTTGGCACCCTTATTCTTTGTGCTGTTTGATCCTTTCGACAGCGACCAGACCGGCGCCTTTACCTGGCTGCAGTACGCCTTTGTGCCGCCAACGCTTCTGGTGGCCGTCCTTGGGTGCAAGACGATTGCGGCAGCCCCGCGGACCTGGACCGATGTGCGCTTTCTGTGTCTAGTGACTTCCATCGCCGTGTTCGGCCTTGGCGGCGTGCTGGGGATATTCGTAGATGGCGCGGACACACGCACCCCGGCCCACTATCACGGCGTCATCGGAGGCATCAATCTGGCCTTCATGGGCCTGTTTTTCGGATTTTTCCTGCCGCTCATGGACCGGCGCCTGAACCCGGGCAGGGCGCAGCGCTTGTCCGTATGGTTCTACGCCTCGGGGCAGGCTCTACATTCCTTGGGTTTGTTCCTGGCCGGGGGCTACGGAGCGCCGCGCAAGACTGCCGGCGACGCCCAGATGACCGAAGCCGTTGGCGCCCAGATTGGGCTCTACGGAATGGGCATCGGCGCGGTGATTGCGGTGGTCGGCGGTGTGATGTTTATCTGGCTTGCCGGAAGGGCGCTGTTGCGCCGCGTCGATCCATGAGGCGAAGAATGCTGGAAACGCGGCGGGGCTTTCACTATAAAACGTCACATTCGGCATCCTGTGAGGGATTAATCGTGCCTAAGACCGCCATGGAAACTCCTGAGATCAAGACGGATATAGTCCAGCAACACCGATTCCGCCTGCACGATTACGCGATTTTGCTGAAGCCCAGGGTTATGTCCTTGGTGGTGTTTACGGGCGCCTGTGGCTTGATTTTGGCGCCTGGGTTCGTTGGCCTTGACACGGCGATCATCGCGGTCATCTGTATCGCCGCGGGCGCGGGCGCATCGGGTGCCATCAACATGTGGTACGACGAGGATATTGATCGCATCATGCGCCGGACCCAAAATCGCCCGATCCCGGCTGGACGGATGAACCCGAGGGAAGCGCTTATTTTTGGCTCCTTCCTCTCGGTGGGGTCCGTTGCCACCATGTACCTCTTCGTCAATTTCGCCGCCGCCACGCTGCTGGCTCTGACAATCCTTTATTACGTCTTCATATACACAATTTGGCTGAAGCGCCGCACGCCGCAGAACATTGTCATCGGTGGCGCATCCGGCGCTTTCCCGCCTATGATCGGCTGGGCCGCGGTAACCGGTGATATCGGTTTGGGCGCGATCGCCCTGTTCACCATCATCTTCCTATGGACGCCCCCGCATTCTTGGGCGCTGGCCCTGTTTCGGCGTGGCGATTACGCCGCCGCCGACGTGCCCATGATGCCCGTGGTCGCCGGGGAGCGCGAAACCAAGCGCCAAATCCTAGTCTACACGGTGCTATTGATCGCGTCGACCTTGTCGCCTGTCGCCGTTGGCATGTCCGGCGCGGTCTACGGTATGATCGCGCTGGTCCTTGGCATTGAATTCGGGCGCCGCTGCTGGCGGGTCTGGAAGAGCGAGGAGGAGCAAGAGAAGACGGCGAAACCACTGTTCCTATTTTCCATCTTCTATCTATTCATGATCTTCGTTGCCATGTTGGTCGACCGACTACTGTTCATCCGAGTGATGTAATAGCCGTCAAAGGCCTCAATAATCAGACCACTGGGGTCAAGGGTGTTGCCTTATCCGTCAACCTCTGTGGTCAGGCGCTGGCTGTCCAATTGGAGGGCTAGTGGCAAGACGGCTTTTATCTGAGCGGCGGGGGTATTTGGTTGTGCATAGTTCGTCAAGAGGTCATCGCCGACGGGAAACTAGCCGACCGTCGGCATTGTTTGGCGGATGACCAACAACGCTTCGATTGATACCACAGGCTTTACTATATGAAGGGTATATGAAAACTGAAGGAAACGCCCCATGACCAATCTCGCCTACGTCGAACTGGAAGCCCGCTACCGCCGCGTCGCCCTGCTGGGTGAGACATCTGCAATATTGCATTGGGACACGGCGGCGATCATGCCCGACGGCGCCGCGTTGGCCCGGGCTGAGCAATTGGCGGAAATGCAGGTCGTTATACACGGCCTGAAAACAGCTCCTGAGGTTGGCGAGCTGATCGGCAAAGCGGAGACCCAGTTGGGCGACCTGGATGATTGGCAGCGCGCCAACTTGAGTGAGATGTCGCACCAATGGACAAAGGCTAGCGCCGTGCCCGAGGACTTGGTTGTAGCCCTGTCTCTCGCCTGTTCGGCCTGTGAGACGTCATGGCGTTCCGCTCGACCAGCCGCCGATTTCGCCTCCGTGAAACCTTTATTGCAGGAAGTCCTGGACCGCACCCGGGAGGCCGGACAGGCGAAGGCAGAGGCGCTGGGCGTATCAATCTATGATGCCCTGTTGGATGATTACGAGCCCGGCGGCCGATCCGCCGATATCGACCGCGTCTTCGGCGAGTTGCAGGCGTTCTTGCCAGATTTCCTCCAGGAAGCCATGGACGTACAGGCGTCGCGTCCGTCCGGCGTCCTGCCCAAGGGACCGTTTCCGGTCGATACGCAAAGGGCGCTGGGAGAAGGGTTTATGAAGGCCATAGGGTTTGATTTTGACTTCGGCCGTCTGGATGTGAGCCGTCATCCCTTCTGCGGTGGTTGCCCGGACGATGTCCGCATTACCACGCGTTATGACGAGGATGATTTTACCTCGAGCCTCATGGGCGTCCTGCACGAAACGGGACACGCCATGTACGAACGTGGTTTACCGGAAGCCTGGCGCCGCCAGCCCGTGGGCAATGCGCTAGGCATGAGCATTCACGAAAGCCAATCTCTGCTAATTGAAATGCAGGTCTGCCGCTCCCGTCCCTTCATCGAGTGGGCCGCGCCGATAATGAAAGAGGCCTTCAACGGATCCGGCCCGGCTTGGGAAACGGAAAATCTTTACCGATTGTATACCCGGGTGAAGCCGGATTTCATTCGCGTCGACGCGGACGAGGTTACTTATCCAGCCCACGTGATTCTTCGCTACCGACTGGAGCGCGCGCTCCTGGACGGTGACATGACCTTGGACGAACTCCCCGCTGCCTGGAACGACGGCATGAAAGAGTTACTCGGCATCGTCCCGCCCACGGACCGGGAGGGCTGTCTCCAGGACGTGCACTGGTACGATGGCGCCTGGGGCTACTTTCCCACGTATACCCTGGGCGCCATGTCGGCGGCCCAGCTATACGCGGCGGCATGCGATGCGGACGCCGCAATCCCGGCGGGAATTTTCGATGGGGACTTCTATCCGCTCATGACTTGGCTTCGCGAAAACGTACATGGGAAGGGACGGCTCGTGACTTCGGTCGACTTGCTGACCGCGGCGACGGGTCAACCATTGGCGACCGACGTCTTCGTCGACCATTTGAAAAGCCGCTATCTGGCCTAGGCCACATCTGAGACTTACGATATCGGGACGTCCTCGACTGCTGGGAGATCACCATGCCCATCAATACCACCGCAGTTGGCCTGGAAACAGACGTGTACTCCTTCAGCATTACGGCCCGCCAATGCTTGGCCTTCGCTGCTGTATTGGGGGAGACGGCGGACGTCTATTTCGATGATGCGCGCCCGGGTGGCATCGTCGCTGTGCCGGCCATGGCCGTGGCGCTGGAATGGCCTCCGTCTCGGGATATCAGGGTTATGCCAGGGTTTGGGGCGACGCATGCGGAACGCTTGCAAGGAGTCCATGCAGCGCAGGACACGTATTTTCACCAACTGATTCGACCAGGTGAACAATTAAACACCCGGGGCCGAGTTATCTCTGTGGAGCGGACCAGGCCGGGCACACGGGTTATCTTCCGCTTCGATATTACGGGCTCAGCAGGCGAGGCAGTGGTGACAAGCTATTCCACCGTCATCTACCGGGATGTCGAGACGAAAGGCGATAAAGTAATCGGTGAGGCGGCGCCGGCTTGGTTGGGTGGCGACGCGCCCGCCGCGTGGGCCGAGACCATCGTCCCGGTCGCCCGGGAATTGCCGCACGTTTATTCAGAGTGCGCCGATATCTGGAATCCCATTCATACGGAGCGTGAGGTGGCCTTAGCCGCTGGCCTGCCGGACATCATCCTGCACGGGACTTGCACCTGGGCGTTGGCGGCTAAGGCGGTGGTTGAGGCGCATGCTGACGGAGATCCCTCTAGTCTTGCGAGGTTCTCCGGTCGGTTCACAGGGATGGTGATTCCGGGGGGCATCATTACGGTGCGGCACGGAGCAGTGAAGAACGGTGCCCACGTTGAGGTGATCACCGACGATGGGGCAGTGGCGATTTCGGAAGGTCGGGCGGTCTTTCGCTGAACCCTATTCGCCGGCTAGGCGCTCCGGTTCTTCCTTCACCGGCATGGACGTATCTTCCCCTGTATGCTGGGGCACGATGGATTGGGCGACGCTGGTATCCAGGCCTTCGAAATCGTGATAGCCGATGGTCGTATATAGCTCGTCCCGGGTCAGCATCTTGTCCTCATAGCCGTCCGTGCCCCCGGTCTTGCGGATGAAGTTATAAAGATCACGACAGGCAAAGGCTTCGACCCGGGCCGACGTGGCCGGCCAGATGACGATATCGAATCCCATCTCCTGGAATTCCGTGGCCGTGAAATGCGGTGTGCGGCCAAACTCGGTCATGTTAGCCATCTTCCAGCCGGGCAGTTCATCGGCGAAGCTGCGGAATTCATCGGCTGAAGCGAGGGCATCGGGAAAGACGACGTCGGCACCAGCCTCCTTGTAGATTTTGGCGCGTCTTATGGCGCTCTCCAGGCCCTCCACGCCGGCCGCATCCGTGCGCGCGATAATGACCAGGTCGCTGGACGCCCTCTTCGCCGCGGTGATTTTCGCCGCCGCCTCTTCGGCCGTTACAAGGAGCTTGTCGTTCAAATGCCCGCACTTCTTCGGCAGCATTTGGTCCTCGATGTGGACGGCTGCCGCGCCGGCGTTTTCCAGCTCTTGCACAGTCCGCATGGCGTTCAGGGCTCCGCCGTAGCCAACGTCACCATCGACGATCAGCGGAAGGTCCGTGGCGCGGCTGATGGTTTTGCTGATGAAAGAAAGCTCGTTCAGGCCCATGATCCCAAGGTCTGGCAGACCCATAGACAAGGTCAGCGCCGCGCCCGAGACGTAGAGCGCATTGAAGCCAGCGTTTTTAGCCAGCAATCCGGCCATTGCGTTGTGTGCACCCGGTACCTGCAGGATTTCCGGCTTCTCCAGATATGCGCGTAGCCGGGCCCCAGGCAGTGTGGGGTTGCGTGTTTTGCCTTCCAACCAGGTCACGGTTATTCTCCTCCGCTTGATACATTTACTGCGCAGTTTAGCGCAGACGCCAAAGCGAGACAAAACCACTATGCTCCGTATCGCTATCCTTGACGATTATCAGGAAAAATCCCTGGAAGCCGCCGACTGGGGGAGCATCCCCGACACCGACGTTACAGTGTTCACCGAATTCCTGGGCCACGATGCGAACCGCGTCGCCGAGGTCTTGTCGCCCTATGATATTATTGTCGCCATGCGCGAGCGAACGAAATTTCCGGCCTCCATGCTCCTAAACCTGCCTAACCTAAAGTTGCTGGTGACCACGGGCATGCGGAACGGGAGCATCGACATGCTGGCGGCTCGGGCTCAGGGCGTGGATGTCTGCGGGACGGAAATGCTGCCCTATCCGGCCTTTGAACATGCCTGGGCCATGATTCTGGCGCTGGTCAAGGAACTACCGAGAGAGGACCGGGCCATGAAGGCCGGTGGCTGGCAGGAGGGGTTTGGTGTCGGTCTCAAGGGCAAGACTTTGGGCGTCATCGGTTTGGGTAAACTCGGCGCGCAGGCGGCACGCGTAGGCCTAGCCTTTGGCATGAACGTCATTGCTTGGAGCCAGAACCTCACTGAAGAGCGTTGCGCCGAGGTTGGCGTTACGTTAGCCGGCAAGGAGGAACTGTTTTCGGAGGCCGACGTGATCACCATTCACATGGTGCTGAGTGATCGCTCGCGCGATCTGGTGAGCGCGACGGAACTTTCATTGATGAAATCTTCGGCCTATCTGGTCAATACCTCGCGGGGGCCAATTGTCAACGAGGCGGCCTTGCTGGACACTCTGCAGAACAGGCGGATCGCTGGCGCCGGTCTTGATGTCTTTGATATTGAGCCCCTGCCTACAGACCATCCGTTGCGTGGTCTCGACAATACTGTCCTGACGGGGCACACAGGCTACGTCATCTTGGAACTCTACGATAAGGTTTACAACCAGGCCGTAGAGGACATCATCGGATGGATAAACGAGTCACCGGTCCGGCTGTTGAACGGAGAATAGACATGTCTGAGCTGATTCAAACGGCCCGCGACCGGGACATCGTCACAATCACCCTGAACAATCCGGACAAGCGTAACGCGCTGAGCATGCAGGCTTGGTCGCGCCTGGCCGACGCTCTCGCGTCGATCGGCATGGATGAGACCGTGCGCTGCATCGTGATCTGCGGCGCTGGCGACAAGGCCTTTGCGGCGGGCGCCGATATTTCAGAATTCCCGAAGGTGCGCGCCAACGCTGAACAGGCGGCTGAATACGGAAAGGTCACGGCCTTGGCCCTGGACACCCTGGTCAATTGCCCGCATCCGACCATTGCCCTGATCCAGGGTGCCTGCACCGGCGGTGGGCTGGAGATCGCGGCCGCCTGCGATATTCGTATCGCCAACCAATCATCCAAGTTCGGCGTGCCCATCAACCGCATTGGCCATCCGTTCGCCTATCCGGAATTGGAGCCCGTGATAAAGGTGGTGGGCCGGGCCAACGTATTGGACCTGTTGTTAAGCGGGCGCATAGTCGGTGCCGACGAAGCGCTGCGCATGGGGCTAGTGACCCAGGTGGTAGCCGACGAGGTGGTCGTTGGAACCGCCTACGATCTGGCCGGGCGCATGGCCGCCGCCGCGCCCCTATCCATGCGTTACACGAAGAAATTCGTGAATCGCCTGACTAATAATCCAGCGCCCTTGACCGCCGAGGAACTGGCGGAAAGCTATACCCCATGCGATTCTGAAGACTACGCCGAGGGCGTGCGCGCCTTCCTTGCTAAGGAAAAACCGGCCTTCAAGGGCCGCTAACGGAGGAAAAATCATGACCCAAGCCCAAGCCCTTCAAAAGTTACTGGACGCCCCCGGCATTATCCCCATGCCGGGCGTCTTTGATCCAATATCCACACGTATTGCTGAGCGGGCAGGGTTCGAGGCCGCCTTCATGAGCGGCTTCAATGTCGCTGCCGCGCGCATCGGTATGCCCGACACGGGACTAATCTCTTACACGGAGATGTTGGATCAGGGCCGCAATCTGGTAGATGCGGTCTCCATTCCCATTATAGGTGATGGAGATACGGGCTGGGGCAATGCCATCAATATTAAACGCACGGTTAAGGGATATGCGGCGGCGGGGTTCGCTTGTATCATGCTCGAAGACCAGCTGGCGCCCAAGCGCTGCGGTCACACGGAGGGCAAGGAGGTGATTAGTCGCGCGGAGGCTTGTATTCGGTTTCGCGCCGCTGTCGATGCCCGCGAAGAGATACGTACTGAGGGCGGCGATATACTGATCATGGCCCGCACGGATGCCAACGAGAACCACGGGATCGAAGAAGCCATGGAGCGTTGTCGGGAGTTCCGCCGCATCGGCGTCGACATCACTTTTATGGAAGCGCCAAAGAACCTGGATGAGATGAGGCGCTACTGTGACGAGGTCGATGGACCAAAGATGGCAAATATGGTTGAGCAGGGGAAAACCCCGTTCCTCAGCCCCGCTGAGCTGGAAGATATTGGTTACAAGCTTGCCATCTGGCCGTCTGCGATCATGCTGGCGTCAATTCAGGGCATGCAGGCAGAAATGGCTCGCCTAGCTAGAGGTGAGGTTGGCGAGGACGGTAAGGCGACGTTCCTAGAGCTTCAGGACTTAGTCGGTTTTCCTGCCTACTATGACGCGGAGAAGAAATACGCCTTCGAGAATGTGGGCCAGGCGGCGGAGTAGCATTGCCTCATCGTGAAATACCAGTTCGACCCGCTACAACTATACAGTTCCCTAGATGCCAAAGATATCGTCGACATGGAAATGGCGGCATGCTGTCAGGACGAAGTCGCAAAAGGGCATGGAATCGATTATCGCGATGTAGCGGCTGCCTCGCTCGGCACTTCAAAGAGGGCTTCCATCTCGCGGCGCAGCCGGAAGGCGTTCAGGGTTGTGTCAACGTCCACGTCTTCCCAGGTGAGCGAGCCATCCTGTGGAACATTACGGATAAGCTTTAGGTCATGAGCAAGACCTAACGGTAGGTGGCCCTTCGCCAAGGACTTATCTGACGGTATAAGCTTACCGAAAACCGTGTAGCCGCCTTCGCCGTCGAGAATTTCGCCAGCCTTCAAATCCCGCTTTGCCGTGGCGATGACGTCGGCATTGAAGCACATGGCCGCGCCCGTTGCCTCGCGACGAATGCCAACCGCAGCCACGGACATACCGAGTTCCAGGCCGATCATGTGCCACCGCTTGTAGAGGCTCATGTAGCGCCCCGTTGGGTCGGTGACAACCTTGTACTCCTCGAAGCAGTTCTTGATGTAGTCCGTGTCCGCCTCGACACAGACCCAGACCCCCTTTCGGATGTCGTAGGGGATTTTCTCACCTTTCGTGGTCAACGCGGAGATCACTTCCACCAAGCCCTTGGATTCAAGTACGCCGCCCTCCGATGTTGGCCGCATTAGGGTCGGGATGTCGTCGATGGAGCCCGGCGGAAAGGCAAGGCCGTCCGATGGTGCCTTTAGCCCAGTGGCATTTGCGATCGCGGTGCTCTCGATAGCTGGTTTGGAGCCATCTAAAAAGGAGTTGAACATCTTCGGATTGAGCCCGCCGCGTTCCGCCTGTTCGGCTGTCAGGCCCCAATGGTCCCAGACCGTTTCGGGCGTCGACTCCCGATATTCTGGAAGCCAGATATGGCCGCGCCCGGCTGCTGCGATGGGAAAGCTGCAAGTCCGTGCCCAATCCACTAACTCGCAGACCAGGGCCGGCTGATCGCCGTAGGCCATGGAATAAATGACGCCCGCCTCCTCGGCCTTGTGGGCAAGGAGGGGCCCGCAGAAGGCTTCCGATTCAACTGTAACGTTGATTACGTTCTTGCCATTCTCAAAGGCTTTCAGGCAATGATCAACGGCAGCAATGGGGTGGCCCGTGCATTCGATGATGATGTCGACGGCTGGGTGGCAGACCAGTTTATCCAGGTCCTCACCCACATGTGTCGCACCGCTTTGCACGGCCGCGTCTAGGCTGGGGGCCGCGTATTGTTCCTCGGGCCAGCCGACTCGTTCTAGACTGTGCTTCGCGTTGTCGATGGATAGATCGACAATGCCGACTAGATGCACGCCAGGCGTCCGGATCACTTGCGCTAGGTACATGGATCCGAATTTGCCCGCGCCAACGATACCGACGCGCAAAGGGTCGTTCGCGGCCTCCCGCATAAGCAGTTGGGTATAAAGTGCCAAGGCCAGGTCCTCCGGGTCGATTATGGATGGCCCGGTTTTAACCGGCCCGGCCTAGCCTGCCAAGGCAGGCTGCCAAGTGAAACTCTCGGAGATGGCTTTCGCCATGGCCCTGACTGCCGGTGAGAGCGCCTATTCCCCTCACATAAAGATACCGGTTTGCCATGTGATCTGGGGGAAGTGTGGTGTTTGGCGGGTTGCAGCGGTTCCGCCCCATGCCCTCGAGTGCGATGCCCAGCATGGTGCCGAGCACGGTCTTGAACGGTTTCAATCGATTGATTTGTTCTGAAGAACAATTATCCATATTTTTCTGTTGGATTAATCAAGGTCCCTATGATTGATTGAGTAAAAATTCTTATGGAATCCAAAAGGGAGTACTCGTTATGTCCGGGATGACAAGCCGGCTTGCCAATTTTGCTGCCGATCTCAGCTACGATGACCTGCCGACTGAAGTGATCGAACGCACGAAACTGCTGATTTTCGACATTACCGGGATCATGGTCCGCGCACGCCACGATGCGGAGTCGACGGCCAGCATGATTTCTGCCGTCGAGCGTCTGGGCCTTGCGTCAGGGGATTGTTCGGTGATTGGGGATACAAGATCCTACGCACCTACGGCGGCGGCCTTGGTCAACGGCACTTTGGCTCATTCTCTGGACTTCGACGACACGCACGCTGCCGGATCGCTTCACTCGTCCGCGCCTATCGTACCGGCGGCACTTGCTGCTGCCGAGATGGCTGGGTCGTCAGGCCGCGATATGATTGCCGCCTGTGTTGTCGGCTATGAGGTTCAGATACGTTTGGCTTTGGCACTTAATCCCTCCGAACACTACGATCGAGGATTTCATCCGACGGCTACCTGCGGTGTTTTTGGTGCGGCCGCCGCGGCGGGCCGATTGCTGGGCCTGGACGGGGTCGGCATCCAGAGCGCCTTCGGCATTGCCCTGAGCCAAGCGGCTGGCTCCATGCAGTTTTTGGCCGACGGCTCTTGGACTAAACGCAGTCATGTGGGGCAGGCGGCCCA
>DFRF01000070.1 GCA_002378125.1 Rhodospirillaceae bacterium UBA3470
GTGGGGAAGGCGGTGTTGACGAAGAGGATAGTGCCGGTGGGGTTGAGGTCGCGGGTCGACCCAAAAGCGACCGTGTTATCAATATTTTTTGCCGACCGATAAACCCAGCTACGCTGGGCGCGGTTGAATGGCATTTCCTCGCGGTCCTGGGCAAAGAAGTACTGGCGGAAAAACTCGCCTAGGTGCTCAAAGAAATACCGGAACCGGCCGATGACCGGAAAATTACGCCGCACCGCATGGGTCGTCTGGGTCACGTCGACGATATACATGGCAACAACAATGACCATGCCGAGCCCGAGGGCCAGAATGAGAATGGAAATAAAAAAATTGCTCGCAGCGTCTACGAATGCCATGGCGTTGCTAATCATGAGCTTTAACTCCCCCTACCGCAGCACTGATAAGCACTACGAATTGTCACCTTCTTAAATTAAGCATAGCTGGTTAATAAAACGAATCTAAATAGCGGCATATCCCAGAATTGTGTTATTCCATACGCAGCTTCAAGAGAGAGGGTTAAAAGCTCATTTGTCTTTCAGGCTCGCTTGGCCCGCGATTCAGGAAGATCTAATCCGACGCCTTCTAGGTGCCCAAAAAGGTCTTCAAGCTTTTTTAAGTCCTGGGGAGGTAAAGGCGGGCTGAGGATGGATGCGATGTTCGTACGGATATGATCGGTGACGCCGCTCCCGAACAAGATGATGTCGCTGCCGCGCTCATGGCGTGCGTACCTATAGGCCGCATCGATGACGCTTTTGGCGCCGCCCTCATGGTGGATCAGGAAATCTAGGGGTGCGTCTTTGTTTAGCCAGGCAGGCACCTGTCCGGCCGTGGTCAGCGCCGCCATGGTCTCCTCCAGGCGCCCTGGGATTGAAAAGATGGACCGCACCACGAACATCAATACTGTACCGATGCCGTTCTCCAAGGTGCCCGGGAAAGCATTCCGGCGCGCAACTTGATGCATCATGTGATACCCGAGCATGATTACTTCCCATAGGGGGTCCCGGGATGCGGATTTTAGCATGACGCCGGCCGGGTCATTGGGAGGGCTCTCTGTAAGTCCCAGATGGCAAATCTTACCCTTCTCTTTTTCACGCAGCAACGCCGGCGCGAATACGTCCCGGGTCTGCTTATATATATCCGGTGGGATGGCGTGAAACTGAAAGACATCCACGTAGTCCGTACCCAATTGGCGCAGTGAATTGTCTAGGCTGGCAACAACGTCGTTGACCGAGATTATTTTTCCACCTCTGCGTACATGAGCTTTGGTGGCGACGTAAATCTGATCGCGCGGGCTACATTTTATAGCTTTGCCGACGATGGGTTCGGTCCCGTAGACAGCGGCGGTATCCAGGTAATTCACTCCCAAATCCATGGCTAAACGCACAAGGTCGACCGATTGGTTGGTCGACAACCCCTGCGCCATACCGAGGCGTGAGCTACCACCGCAACCTAAACCAGCGACGCTAACTCGCATGCCTGTCTTGCCGAGTTTGGTATATTGCATGTCAGGGACGGTGTTCATGGCTTAGATGCCTTCTGGATACATGGCTTTGTACTTACGCATGCCGCGGAGCCATCGATCCGCATTGTCCGCCTTGCGCTTCATGTAGTCAGTGACCTTCGTATGCGGCAGGATCAGAAATTCCTCGGTATCCATGCTCGCGATCACGCAATCGGCTAAGTATTCTGCCGTGATCAAGCCGTCGACGCTGGCCGCGCCCTGGTCTCGACCCTCGGTCATAGGTGTTTTTACCGCTTGTGGACAAAGTACGGAGACCTTCACGCCTCTGTCCCCATAGGCGATGGAGATCCACTCAGCGAAGGCGACTGCGGCATGCTTGGTAACCGTGTAGGTTGCTGAATTGACATGGCTCAGCAAGCCGGCTGCCGACGCCGTATTGACCAAGTATCCATCGCCACGGGTCGCCATCTTGGGTGCTAAGACGCGGGCGGCGTAGACGTGCGCCATTAAGTGTAGATCCCAACACAGCTGCCACTCATCGTTGGACGCTTGTTCTGTGCCGAGGCGGATAATGCCAGCATTGGAACAAAATACATCGATATCGCCATAGGTCTCCTCGGCCATGGCAATAAGTGCTTGGATATCAGTTTCCTGGGTCACATCGCCAATAAAGGCTTTGCCGCCGACCTCATCGGCGACGCCCCGCGCCGGGCCATCCTGAATGTCGGCGACGACAATACCTTTGGCGCCCTTGGCAGCGAACTGGCGAGCCAAGGCCGCTCCAATACCTCCCGCGGCGCCGGTGACAACACACACCTTGTTTTTCAACTTCATGTCATACTCTTGCGTCTTGCCCAACTGCGGCGTCTTACATCAGGAAAACACCCTTGCCAGTCGTCTGTTGATCGAACATTTGGTAGGCCTCTTTGGCTTGTTTGAGTTTGAATTCATGAGTGAAGAGGGCGTCCACATCGATCTTGCGCTCGGAAACGAAGTCAGCGCAATCAGCCTGACCGTTTTTGGAGAACGTCCAAGATCCGATAAGCGTCACCTGACGACGCAGGAGATCGTTGGAGACATCTAGGTTCACATGGCCGCCTTCTCCCACGAAACAGGCGGAGCCCCAGGTGCGAACACATTGCACAGCCTGCGTCCGGGCCTCGGAGTTAGAGCTGCAGTCAAGCGACTTGTGCGCGCCCTCGCCTTGAGTGAGATCCTTGATAGCTGATACCACGTCGTTGCTGAGTGGATCAATTACCTCGTCGGCACCAAAGTCTAGGGCTAGTTGCCGGCGTTCTTCGGACACGTCAAGGGCGATAACCCGCGCGCCCATTTCCTTTGCGAGTTGAGTGCCGCTTAGACCCACTGGACCCTGACCGAAAATAACAATGGTCTCGTCGCCGGCCAGGTCCAGGCGTTTTAGCGCCCCATAGGCCGTACCTGTTCCGCACGAGATGGCGGCACCAGTCTTGAACGACAAGTCATCGGGTAGTTTCACCAGTGTATGTGCCGGCACCTTCATGTATTTGGCGTGTGCGCCGTGACCAGTAGCGCCGTAAACGGTTATACCGTCCAGGCAGAGTTGCGACCACCCGCCCCGGCAATGCTTGCATACGCCGCAGCCGGAGTAGTGGTGGTCCATAACCCGGTCGCCTATTTTCGCCAGCGCTGGATCAACTCCCTCACCAACTTCGGCCACAATGCCGCAGGGTTCATGTCCGGCTATAATCGGTCCATCCAAATCACCTAATCCCAATGACGATGCTCCGCCGACGGCGCGGTAGAACTTTAGGTCTGAGCCACACATACCGGATGCTTTGATCTCCAGTATCACTTCACCTTGACCTGGGGTTGGGTCTGGAAAATCCATTAGTTCGAGTTGACGATCACCGTGAAAAACCACCGCTTTCATGTTCTGCCTCTCTTATAGAATTCTATGTGATTTCGATGTTAAAGGCTGGGTGGGACGAGGAAAAACACTTAAGTTCTAATTTCATGAATGAAGAACAGTGTAATTCCTTTTGTTACACGCTTCAGAACACGACATATGTAACCCAATGGGATGGCTCTCAAGTTTGGAAGATCGGCGGCAAGGTATTTACTATCGCTAGTTGGAAAAAGAAAATTTGAGTGGGATTACCTTTAAGTTTCCTAGATTGTTTTCGAAGGTCTTGCGCGAGCAGCCCGGACTAAGGCCCGCACCAAATCTGGCGTCGCGCGCCATGAATTGGATACAGAATTACCACGGCCCTGGGTTGTCGGAGTAGGGCCTAACAGAGCACCTCCGATAATCCTTCAGATTGGTATCATGTAAGCTAACGAAAAAACTACAGAGGGAAATAGGCCTCAATCAGGATTGAGACGCGCGCCCTTCAATCTGAAACAAAGGCCCATATTCGCGGGTTTCACGATACACCTCAGGCAGGGGCCGGCCATCCTTAAGACCAAGCCAAAGCCGCAACATATGGCGCCGGTCGGCCAGATTGGGGAAGTCCTCAAATGCATCGCGAGAATGCAAGATAGTGAAATTGGACGCCATCTGGATATCTCCCGGCTTCATGTCGAAGTTCAACTGGACAACCGGATCAGTGCAGATTTCATCGATTAGGTCGAGGGCGCGGGTTTGTTCCTCACTAAGTGTTGGCACCTCTTCGAAGCGTTGCGCCATATCTATATAGTGGCGCTTGTGCAGGACGTTCATACGTCCGGCATGCTGGATGAATATCGGATGGATCTGGCACCTTGGCCGTCCTGGTAGCTGTTGGCCGCGGGCATCCACGTGGAACGGCGCCTGAACGACAGGCGCCAATTCAGGCGCACGTTTGATGATTTCGTTAAATAGTGTCAATGCGCTAACCATGCGGCTGGTCCCACCCGACTTGGCGGCCCGGCGGCAGAGCAGCATGACCATGTCGCCACCGTCCGTATGGAAGGCCTGTTCCGAATTAGTCTCATAAACCCGACGGTTCGGGTTCTCCTCCCACCCCCCTTCGCGCTTATCACGCACGTGATGGAGTAAGGATTGTGCCGCGTCTTGAATTTGGGGCCGACCGATGTATTGGCCCATACCCCAAAGGGCCATTGCCGCATCATCTTCATCCATTTCCTGGACGGGAACGCCTTCAAGAAGGGTGAGACCAAGACCGCGATCAACCTGCTTCGCAAGTTCTTTCAGTACTCGCGACAGGCGGGGCAGCGGAAAGTTGGAAGTATTGATTTCCTTGAGGTCCCGGCCTCGATTTGCGGCCACGGCAGATAGAAGCTCACTGGCCTCCTTATCCGACAGGTGTCTGCGCCAGTCGTCAGTGGTTTTTAATTTAGGCCCATACCAATAAGCCGAGCCTTTCATTTCGGTCGTTCTGATCTCTGTCATAATCCCATTATTTTCATGCCAAATCGAATAGCGGGCAAGCGGAGCTATTTCATAATGATGGAATGACAGACTTTCGTAACTTCGGCCTCGACTTCTGGCATTCCCAAAAATGATGACGTTTATGGCGCCACGCCTGCCTTGGCACGTGGACCTAAACCAATGCGCAAGCGCTCTTCTGCCAGGGCAATATACTCACAAAGTATCGGTCGGGTATCCCGTGGATCAATGATCTCCTCGACCCCTAATGCCTCTGCAGTTCTAAACGGCGAGGCATAAGCCCGTAGCTCGGCCTCCAATTCCTGCTCGCGCGCCTTCGGGTCCTCCGCGGCGGCAATCTCTCGTCGGAATGCGGCCGCAACTCCACCCTCGAACGGAAGCGACCCCCATTCACCGCTTGGCCAAGCAAGTTTGAGGTCGACGTCGTTCTTATTGCTGGTTGCCATGCCCGCCATGCCATAGCACTTGCGGATTATAAGGGTGATAGTTGGAACCTTGATTTGGCCCGCAGTGTATACGAGACGCATGCCTTCGCGCAGCGTGCCCTCCTCTTCCGCCTGTGGGCCCACCATGAAGCCCGGTACATCGACTAGAAACACAATTGGCAGATGAAATGTGTCACAAAGTTCCATGAAGTGGTTCTGCTTCCGGGCAGCGTCCGCATTCATGGCGCCCCCGTAAACCATCGGATTGTTCGCCACCAGTCCAACGGGCCGGCCGCCAAGACGTGCTAACATGGTGATGACCGCTCGACCATAGGTCGGCCTGATCTCGAAACTCGAACCTTTGTCGACAATCATCTGGATAAGTGCCTTCATGTCATAAGCTTGTCGGCGGTTCTCTGGCACAATACCGATTAGGCTTTCATCTCGGCGATTGACGGGATCGTCTGTTTTGAATGCCGCTGGCAACTGCCAGACGTTTTGCGGCATGAACGACAAGAAGTGTTTAACCTGCGCGAACGCATCATCTTCGGTTTCTGCGATATTATGAATAGAGCCTGCCTTGTTGACAGCAATCGAAGCACCGCCGAGTTCCTCCTTAGATACCTCTTGGCCGAGTGAGCGTCGGACGACAGGGGGGCCGGCGGCAAAAATTTGGCTCGTACCCGCCACCATTACTGAAAAATGCGATAGGATCGCTCGCCCGGCAGGGCCGCCAGCCGCTGTGCCTAAGACCGCAGATACCACTGGAACTTCACCCAGCAATTGTACAGATCGCTCAAAACCATCGACGCCAGGTAAGGTGACAAATCCCCTTCGTTTGACCGACGAAACGGAACCGCCCGCACCATCGATAAGGTTGATCAATGGCATTTTGTAGTGATGCGCGAGATCCTCGATGTATCCGCCTTGCCCGCCCTTGCGGCGTTGCGCGCTGAAACTGGTGCCGCCGCGTACCGTAAAATCTTCGCCGCCGATAGCGACCGATCGCGCGTCAATGCGCGCCATTCCTGCGACGTACGAAGCGGGTATCACATTCTTAAGTTTCAGGTCTTCATTGTATTCACCAGTTCCCGCAAAGGTGCCAATCTCGCGAAAACTCCCGTCATCAACGATCCTTTTAATGCGTTCGCGCACGGTAAGCCGACCAGTTGCGTGCTGGCGCGCCACGTTTTCGGCCCCCCCCATTTCTTCAGCGAATGCGCGACGGCGATTGAGTTCGTCAATTTGGATTGCCCAGTAGTCGCCGCCGTTGTCGTATTCTGTCACGCTAAGTCATCCCTTGTTGTTTGTGATCAGTATTCGTCATTGATGTTTGTGGCGTTACCCGAGGCAACCACGCCGGCTTCGATAAGTGCATCGATTTCTGCGTTCGACAATTGCAGATCCTGTTTAAGGATTTCGGATGTATCGGCGCCCGTGTCCCGTCCGATCCAACGGACCTGGCCTGGTGTCTCGCTGAGCCGGGGGACCACGCCAGCGACGGTCACGTTACCCAGTACGTCATCGACCACGTCCACCAACATATCTCGGGCTTGATAATGTGGATCGGCAAAGATATCAGCTATGGTGTATATCCGGGCTGCGGGGACCTTAGCGGCTTCCAGTTGCGTCTCCAACGCAACGGCATCCATGGTGCGTGTCCAAGCGGCGACGGCGTCGTCGCATGCCACGACGTTTTCGGCTCTTGCGACAGCAGATGAAAATCGGGGGTCCGTGATCATGTCCTCGCGTTCCATGACCAAGGCGAGGCGTCGGAACACCGCATTCGACGCGGCTGTGATTGTTACAAAACCGTCATCCCGGGTGGGGTAAATGGAATTAGGAGCACTACCGGGTAGACGCGGTCCGGCGCGGCCGGCGATAATGCCGAGTTGTTGAAAGGCCGGTACGTGCGGTTCCATGAAGCTAAACGCACCTTCATAAAGCGCTGTGTCAACGATTTGGCCGTGTCCAGTCCGTTGGCGTTCTAGAATTGCCATGACTGTTCCGAAGGCACCGTAGGTGCCGGCAATATAATCCGTGAGCGGTGTCGCGGTACGTGGCGGCGGGCGATCAGGGTCACCGGTGATCTCACGTAACCCACTTGTGGCCTCGCAAACGACACCGTAGCCGCCGCGATCGCTGTAGGGGCCGTTCTGGCCGTAGCCACTGATCCGAACCATGATCAACCCCGGGTTGGCATTCGATAGGGTGTCGTAACCTAGTCCCCATCTTTCAAGGGTGCCGGGGCGAAAGTTTTCGACCACGATATCGGCCGTTTCACAAAGGCGACGCGTAAGCTTCCGACCGGCGTCGGTTCGCAAATCGATTGAGATGTTGCGCTTTCCACGTTGGATTGAGGCATTGTAGAGAGAGCGTCCCTTGTGGCGATGTCCGAGGGAGCGAACGGCATCGCCCTCGGCCTGCTCTACCTTGATGACGTCGCATCCAAAATCGGCCAGAAGTCGCGCGCAGAAGGGACCGGCGACTGTGGAGCCTAATTCAATCGCGCGGAGACCTGTGAGTGGTCCCGCGCGCGGTGAAGAATGAGGAGCATCAGGCATCGGCTAGACCCTACAGTTATTCGTGGCCGGACAATTGCGGATATACGGCATGGCGGCGATTGTAACACACAAACAAGACCGCTGGAATTTGACGCCTGTTTCAAATGCTTAGAGCAATGGTTTGGAATGTTTCGTGTTAATACGGTGGATGTGCGAAGCGAATATGAGACAAAACATAATTGGGTTTGTATTTCTCATCTCAAAATCTCAAATTTCGGTCGAAGCGACGAGACCCACGGCTTTGGAGCTAGTCAACGTGTTCACAATCGACCATCGATTATTGGCTGGTGGGGCGAAACTAGAAAAACTGTCTGTATTCCGCCGGTCAACCTTGGGAGCTTGGTTACATTTTGTCGTACACGGGCGTTCCAAGGACTGGAGAGATTTGTTTTATCAAATTGCTTCCAAAGGCGCGTTTAATCGTTTCCAAGTGGTAAAAATCGTGTAAACAAACGCCGCAAATTGTCACATAAGCAATATCATCAAAATTCCGAAGGCGAACACGTGAGCGAAACCATGCACCCTTACCGAACACACACCTGCGGAGAACTCAGGGAAGAGCATATTGACCAGACGGTACGTCTATCGGGTTGGATACACCGCAAGCGTGATCATGGAAACCTCGTCTTTATCGATCTGCGGGACCACTTCGGCCTTACGCAATGTGTGATCGATGTTTCTAGCGAGTTGTTCCCCATTGTTGAGGGAGCCCGTCCGGAAAGCGTTTTGACCGTGACCGGACCTGTGGTCGCGCGCACCGTGGATACGGAAAACGCCAATATCGATACCGGTAAGGTGGAGGTCCGTATTCGCGAAATTATTGTTGAGAACCCAGCCGAAGTACTACCCATGCAAGTAGCCGGCGATCAGGAGTTCGGCGAAGAGGTCCGACTGAAGTATCGGTTCCTGGACCTGCGTCGGAAACAGACCCACGACAACATCATTTTGCGCTCACAGGTCATTTCCTCGATTCGACGGCGAATGACCGATCAGGGGTTCCTGGAAATTCAGACGCCAATATTGACTGCGTCGTCGCCTGAGGGCGCACGCGATTACCTGGTGCCATCGCGACAGCATCCGGGCAAATTCTACGCGCTGCCGCAGGCACCGCAGCAGTTTAAGCAATTGTTGATGATTTCGGGGTTCGACAAGTACTTCCAAATCGCGCCGTGCTTCCGAGACGAAGACGCTCGAGCCGATCGTTCCCCGGGGGAATTCTATCAACTGGACCTGGAAATGGCCTACGTCACGCAAGACGACGTATTTAATGCTATCGAACCAGTCTTGGGCGGCGTGTTCGAAGAGTTTGGCGACGATAATAAGGTGACGTCGGCGCCGTTTCCGCGCATTGCCTTCGCCGACAGCATGGCCAATTACGGCACCGACAAACCAGATTTGCGCAATCCCATCAAAATGGCTGATGTGACCGAAAAGTTCCGTGGGTCGGGATTTAAGATTTTTGCCGGCATGATAGAAAAGGACGACAAGGTTCGTGTCTACGCCATTCCCGCACCGACAGGGGGGAGCCGTGCCTTTTGTGATCGCATGAATAAATGGGCGCAGGGTGAGGGGCAACCTGGGCTCGGCTACATCTTCTTCCGGGATGGAGAAGGGGCCGGGCCAATCGCCAAGAACATCGGTGAGGATCGTACCAACAGGCTCCGTGATGAACTCGGCCTGAAAGATGGCGACGCGGTGTTCTTCGTCTGTGGTGTGCCAGCCGAATTCGCAAGCTTTGCCGCAGCCGCACGCATGAAAGTCGGAGAAGATCTGGAACTTTGCGAGACCGGTGCTTTCCGGTTTTGCTGGATCGTCGATTACCCCATGTTCGAAATGGATGAGGAAAACGGTAAGATCGAGTTCTCCCATAATCCGTTTTCCATGCCACAGGGTGGGCTTAAGGCGCTGGAGACTCAGGACCCCCTCGACGTGTTGGCATATCAATATGACATCGTCTGCAATGGTGTTGAGTTGTCTTCTGGGGCGATTCGAAATCACCGTCCCGACATCATGGTCAAGGCTTTTGGGATTGCCGGATATGGGCCTGAGGTCGTCGAAGAGCGGTTCGGTGGTATGTTCCGCGCGCTGCAGTACGGGGCGCCGCCGCATGGCGGCTCGGCGCCGGGCATCGATCGAATCGTGATGCTCTTGGCCAATGAGCCTAACATCCGTGAAGTCATCGCGTTTCCAATGAACCAGCGGGCCGAGGACCTAATGATGGGGGCGCCGGGAACGGCGGATACCACACACCTAAACGAGTTGCATCTCCGTTTACTCACGCCGAAGGTTAAAACCGGGGATGAAGCCACCGAATAGTCGTTACGATCTGTAACAATTTATGAGTTGCTCGGTTAATTCGCCTGGGGCCATAATACGGCAATAAAGACAAAAAAACTGATTTAAATCCCAGGGCCCATCAGCATGAACACAAATGCGACCATTGGCGCATTGATTTTGAGCACTTTGCTGGTTGCAGGGTGCGCCCTGCCTGTGCCCCTTCAGGTGGCATCCTGGGCGCTAGACGGAATTTCATATATCATGACCGAAAAATCCGTGACGGATCACGGTATTTCGGTTGTCGCCCAAAAGGATTGTGCCGTCTGGCGCGGCGTGACCGCTGGCGAGCTATGCCGCGAATGGCAGGACGCCAGTGTTACATTGGTGGCGGATAATCGAGCAACGGTTCAACCGATAGTACCTGCGATTATTACCGCGGGTTTTGCTCCGCCGGCATACTCTGATCTTCAGCCACTCGACGCGAACTTGGATGACGGCCAGTCGCGTAGCGATGAGATGATGAAATCCGTGACCACTGTTGTCCCGGTGACGGTGCCGAAACGTATACCGAATGTTACGCAACCCGGCTCCAACTCGACTGCGCTGCTGTCAAAACTGCCGGTCCGCGAGCGCATGTTGGTGAATGTTTCGCCGAAAGTGCCTAAGCGCTCGACCCGACATGCCGTGTCGGCATCGGTGATGAATGTGGCAGCCAGTACGCAACCTGCGGCGGGCATTTATTTCGTGATTGGAAGTTTCCGCAATTTTGGAAATGCCCGAACTTTGGCTTCGCGACATGGTACGTTGGTGCCGGCGGTGTTGGCGGCGAAACTTGACGGCACGCCTGTCTATCGGGTGGTGGTTGGGCCCGCCGTTCCTGGACGTGAGAAATACCTCCACCGTCGGATTGCGAAGATGGGCCTTCGTGATACCTGGGCGATCCGGGTGCAACCCGACGACTGGTCGATTGCCAGTCGGGCCATTGAGCACGCCGCCTGGGCCACCCCGACTTCTCAACTGGCGCAATCACGCCGCTAAAACTGAATCTCTGACGATCCCGTCAACTGCTTGAAGATGTCGCGGATAGCGCTGTAGAGGGGTTGCGATGTCCACAACGCCGCTCGTCTGTAATCTCTGACTTGCTGCTATGCTGAGTACATTCAAGATCGGTTCTACGGTGGCGACCGGCCGTTCAGAGTAATTGCGTAAATGCGGCGCGACACGCTGAAATCGGGCGATTGAACAAGAGGCGTTTGTATTGGGTGCGGGGCGTTTTTGTAACATCTTCGCGCCTCTTCTTTTTATGCGTGGTTAATTTGTTGAAAACGAGGAGGCGTCAGTTTCTGTTCTGTAATGAGCAGTCCGTGAGCCAATTAGGACTTTGTCAAAAATCAACTTTCAGGAAATTCCTAATAATATTTGATTGACAAAAATTGCCAAATTGAACAAGGACGTTCGAGTGCATGGGTTGAATTCGTTACCTAGACAGGCCTAACAACCGCGCGTACCATCGGAAGGTTATACAAAGACCAATCCTTCGCTGTTTACCACTGGAGCACGATTATTGGCGCTGTTTCTAAGGTCCTTCATAGTACTCCTCTTGGCGACCTTAGCTCTGACCCTCGGCGTGGCTCTGGTCGATACAAGGCCCGCGATGGCGGTGGATCTTACGCCGCATCGCGCCCATTACAACATGAGCTTGGCATCCGCTGAACGAGGTTCGAGTGTCAACGGTGCTTCCGGTTCCATGGTATACAGCTTTTGGGACAATTGTGATTCCTGGGCAGCGGAAACCAACGTCAGGCTGAAGCTCATTTATGCCGACAATGGAGGAATTGAGACGAATTGGTCATTTGCTAGTTGGGAAACCAAAGATGGCAAGTCCTTCCGGTTTCATGTTCGCCACAGGCGGGATGGACTACTTGTCGAATCCCTAAAGGGAACGGTACGACGGGCGCACGCGGTGGACGCCGCTGATGCCTTGTTTTCCGCACCCAAGGACAAGGTGATCACACTGCCTGCGGGCACGTTGTTTCCAACGCGTCACTTGATCGACCTCATATCGGCGGGTAAGGAAGGACGATCGATTTTCCGTCGCACTGTTTTTGATGGAACCAGCTTGGACAACCCTTATGAGATTAATGCGATTATCAGCCGAGACGGTGCCGTTGGTAGCAAACAGGTGAATGCGGCACAGCAATTATTTCGTGAAGCAGGTTTGGAATCTGAGGCTGTACGTCACGTGCGGATGGCATTCTTTTCTGCCGGGTCCAAGAACCCAGAGCCAGAGTTCGAGTTGGGCGTTGACTATAGGCGCGACGGAATTGCCCGTGCTATACGTCAGGACTTCGGCGATTTCGTTGTCGACCTTACCCTTGAAAGTATCGGGACTTTGGCGGGCCCGGAATGCTGAAGATGTTAGACGCAGCGACATGA
>DFRF01000121.1 GCA_002378125.1 Rhodospirillaceae bacterium UBA3470
TTGGACGGTGGCGATACATGGCAAGGATCCTACACGGCCATGAAGTCCCGCGGTGCCGATATGGTCGAGGTGATGAATGCGCTGGGCGTCGATGCTATGACGGCCCATTGGGAATTCACCTACGGATCAGATCGGGTCGAAGAACTTAAGGAGATACTGAATTTTCCTTTCCTCGCGGGGAACGTCCGCGACACGGAGTGGGAAGAAGAAGTCTTCGATTCAACTACAACCTTCGAACGTGGCGGCGTTAAGATCGCTGTCATTGGCCAGGCATTTCCCTATACCCCAGTCGCCAACCCCCGATACATGATCCCTACCTGGTCTTTTGGGATTCGGGAGAAGCTAGTGCAGAAACGTGTCGATGAAGCACGGGTCGGTGGCGCCGAACTAATCGTTCTCTTGAGCCATAATGGTTTCGACGTAGACCGAAAGCTGGCGTCGCGGGTGAAGGGCATCAACGTCATTCTCACTGGTCACACCCATGACGCGGTACCGGCTGTCGAGACGGTGGGAAAGACGCTGTTGGTAGCGTCCGGTTCGCATGGCAAATTCCTGGCGCGCCTTGACTTGGACATGGCGGGTGATGAGGTGAAGGATTTCGCATTCCGACTAATTCCGATCCTATCGGATGTCATTGCGCCGGACCCGGCGATGGAACACGTGATCAACAAGATCCGCGCACCCCATGCGAAAGAACTCTCGACGGTCCTGGGGACGTCGGAAAGCCTTCTGTACCGGCGCGGGAATTTCAACGGCACCTTCGATGATCTGATTTGCGACGCCATGCTCGAGCGGCGCGATGCTCAGATTGCTCTCTCACCTGGCTTCCGGTGGGGGTCTTCCGTGCTGCCGGGACAGAATATCACCAAGGAACTGGTGTACAATCAGACAGCCATCACTTATCCGAACGTATACAGGACAGAGATGACCGGGGCGTTTATAAAGGAAATCTTGGAAGATGTGGCTGACAACCTGTTCAACCCAGATCCCTACTACCAGCAAGGAGGGGATATGGTCCGAACGGGAGGGCTAGGATACGCTATCGATGTGTCAAAACCCATTGGTCAGCGAATATCAGATATGACCTTGCTGGCGTCTGAACAGATAATTGATGCAAAGAAATCCTATGTGGTTAGTGGTTGGGCATCGGTGAACGAAGGGACCCAAGGTCCGCCAGTTTACGACCTGGTCAGCGATTATATCAGTGATAAGAAAACGGTGCGCGTTCAGGAGAACCAAAAAATTCGGATTTCCGGCACCGGGTAGGGAGTTGAGCGGCTATGGGCGGACTAGACGTAACCTATGCCGGGGCTTTCGGGGCGGGGCTCTTGAGTTTCCTATCACCCTGCGTGCTTCCCCTGGTGCCACCTTATTTGTGTTTTTTGGGCGGCGTGACACTCGATGAAGTTACAAATGCGGAGGCACCTAAACCGGCGATCATGCGCCGGGTATTTCTGGCCGCCCTCCTATTTGTGGTCGGCTTTTCGACGGTGTTCGTTTCTCTGGGCGCTACTGCCTCGGCCATTGGCCAACTGGTGGCAGACTATCTGGACGTTTTGGCGAAGATTGCAGGTGTTGTGATTGCCATTCTGGGACTACATTTCATGGGATTATTGAAGATCCCATTTCTTTATCGCGAGGCGCGATTCCAGACGGAATCCAAGCCGACCAGCCTTGTCGGTGCCTACGTAGTCGGCCTTGCATTCGCGTTTGGGTGGACCCCCTGTGTAGGCCCGATCCTGGCGGCTATTTTGTTCGTTGCGGGTAGCGACGATTCAGTTATGTACGGAACTTCGCTTCTCGGCGCTTATTCTGCTGGACTGGGTGTTCCATTTCTCTTGGCGGCCTTAGCGGTTCGACCGTTTCTTGGTTTCATGACGAGGTTCCGCCAGCACATGCAGACAGTGGAAAGGGTCATTGGTGGACTTTTGGTTGTCACGGGCGTTCTATTCCTGACAGGAACTTTTTCGGAAATCGCGTATTGGCTACTTGAGGCATTCCCCGCACTCGGGACCGTCGGTTAAAGAAACCTCAGATACAGTAAGCGGTCTGATGATCGCAGTTCCCGAAGGATATTAATTACCCGGCGCTCCTGCTTATTGTGCACAGCCTCCCAAATCAAACCAAGGGAGCGAAGGCTAGCCTCCATCAGGCGCTGAAACTCGGTCGACGCTGTGTATTTCTCTGGCGCCGTTTTAAAACAACGTTCATACCAGTGCGCCGTTACGGTGGCGCGACGCAGTAATTCGTCAACGTCGCGTTGATCATCAAAGTTGGGTGGGCGATGCCGGTAAGCGTACAAGGCATCCATCGCCCGGTTGGCTTCTTCCACACAGTCCGCGAACATAAAGATGCCGTTTCGCCTGCGCAGGTCTGCCAGCGCCGCGCGGATTGGTTCCAATTGGCCTTGCGCCGCTTTGACATTTCCAGCTTCGACGTCCGCCAGAGCAGTTTCGACCTGGTGGCCAATTTGTCCAAGCGTCGCTGACCATGCCGGGTCTTTGGCATAAGGACCGGGTGGTTGATCACTAAAGGTTTTTGATAGGGTCTGCCATTTGTCAGATAACGCCTGGAGTTCCAAGAGGGCCACACCAGGGTTTCCTGTGCGCAAATAGAACGATGCGCTTCGATAGTCCTGGTCCGCCTCGGTTAAGGCCGCATGGAACTGATCAATCACGAACGCGTTGGCTGAAGATGGGACCACCATGAAGAACAGCATTGCGAGCTCCCTCGCTTTCCGAATAATCTTAGTCACGCCGGGACCCCCTATGCTTCGTTACGCCGAAGCCCTAATATACGCGGTTGTTTAAATGTGATCACGACGCAAGGTGAGCGGCCCATGGTGAGGAACCTGAAACGCCTTTCAAGACGCGAAATGCTCACAGCGATCGCCACCGGCGCCGCGGGGCTGATAGGCGCTCAGATGGCGTATGCGGCGCCGGAGCGTTATAAGCCGGTGCAATTGGAAAATGGGCAATACACTCAGTCCTGGTTCCTAAATAGCTTCTTGGAACTGCCTGATGACTTTGAAGAAGCGAAATCTAACGGCAAACGCTTCGCGATCCTCTGGGAGCAAGACGGTTGTCCATACTGTCGAGAAACCCATCTCACCAACTTGGCCATTCCAGAAATCTCAGACTACATCCGCAGCAACTTCGATATCCTGCAGCTCGATATTTGGGGGGGCAGGGACATTGTCGACTTTGATGGGAGGGGCATGACCGAGAAGACCTTGGCGAAACGGAACCAGGTTCGCTTCACACCGACGATCCAGTTTTTCCCCGATGCTTTTTCAAGCGCCACACCTCTGGTCGGCAAGAAAGCCGAAGTGGCCCGCATGCCCGGCTATTTCCGGCCGTTTCACTTCCTGACCATGTTTGAATACGTAAGTGCTCGCGGTTATCAACACGCGCCGTTTCATACGTACCTTGGTAAGAAGGTCTCCGGGCTGAAGACCACGGGTAAGGGAATTCCGAAGTGGTAGGATGGCCCAAGTGTGCCTACTTACTGAATACGTTTAGTTTTTGCTGCGGGTTCAAATCGCATTTAGCATCGGCTTTCTCGTCGGAGCAAAACATCTCGTAAAGAAGGCCTATCATTTGTTGGGCTTCTTCACTGGCCAGCCTGTAGTAGATCTGTTTCGAGTCGCGGCGGGTTTCGACCAGCCCATCTGACCTGAGACGGGCCAATTGTTGCGATAGTGACGGCTGGCGAATGCCCAGCATGGTTTCCAACTCACCGACGTTCTTTTCACCCTCGGCTAGACAACAGAGGATAATCAGACGATTTTCGTTGGCTAACGCTTTTAGGAAGTTGCTTGCTCGTTTGGCATTTTCTAAAAGTTCGTCCATCTGTCCCAGTCCTTGACGTCACGAAGTGGCATGTGACGATTTTTCTTGCGCTAAAAACTAAGTCAATTTGTGTTTAGTTTTAAGGCGCTTCATCTCCTCATTGTTAGTTTATATTCCACATAAAATTATGGAAGAATATGTGGGTGGGTTTAAAATTCTAAAAGATCGGCAATGCTCTCAATGCCGACGCGGGCGCATTCGTCATCGATATCGCCGCCTGGTGCACCCGAAACACCAATACCGCCAACGATGGACCCGGCCGCTTCAACAGGAACGCCGCCACCAGCCATTAACGCATCTTGGACAAACCGAATTCCGGAGGCGGGTGCACCGGCCTTGGTTTGTTCCCACATAGTCATGGTGTCGGTTCGAAAGCTGATCGCGGTCCAGGCCTTGCGTCGAGCCGTTTCTGGAGTATGAACGCCGGCGAATCGGTCCCGCAGCGTTACCTGGACTGTCCCAAAGCGGTCAACGACTGAAACGGCAACCTGATAACCCTTTTTACGGCAGTCATTTAACGTCGCTTGTGCTAGCTTCTGTGCCGTTTCCAAAGTCATGACCTTGAAGCTGATCAAAGCTGGCTGATCATCCGCGTGCACCGGCGATGCCATGATAATCATCATGGCAGCAGCGAAGGTAAAGTTTCTCAGCATAGTCTATTTCCTGTTTCGTTGTTAACCGTCGCTGTTCTGGCCGCGGGCTGCGAGCAGCCGTGATTCAGAGACTTCTTTAATAGCTCATCTAGAAAATACCAAAAGTGACTTTCGCCTGGATAGCCAGTAATTCGCCCAACTTCTTGTGCGCCGTCGACTAGGAGAAATGTTGGTGTAAAAGTCACGGGCCGGTCCATGCGGAGCGCTGAGGTTGGCATATCGTCAATATCAATGCGCCGCAACGGCACCTTTCTTCCCTGCTCAGTGCGAGCGTAAACGACGCCCACTTCATCCTCCCAGGTATCGCACCATTCGCAGATGGGAGAATTGATCATGATCAATTCAGCGGCAACACAGGACCTCAATGTAGAGATCGACGCAAACCCAATCAGCAACATGGCGAGAGCGGACAACACTACCGCTCGGGGTGGTGCAACGACTACCATTCATATAGTTTATCAAAAGCGAATATATAAGTCCCGTTTGATTTTTGTTGTATCAGAGTTTGCATATTCGTTGGACGAAAGCTCTTCTGGGGTTAGTTTTGGACGCGAAGGCCGAAGTAGATGTTTGAAGTTCCTCTTCATATCGGTGTTGCGAGTGGGGGCCTGATGGTGGGGCTTGCGTTTGGCGCCCTGGCATGGCGAACCCAGTTCTGCATTGTTGGTTCGTTGTATTCGGCCGTTGCTGCGGATGACGATCGTGGTCTTAGGGCGGTTTACCTGGCCATGGCTACGGCAATTATATTAGCCCAGGTGCTAGTGAGTTTCGGGCTTATTGACGTGGATAAATCCATCTACCGGGGTGCCACGTTGCATTGGGCTGGGGCGGTTCTTGGTGGGGTACTGTTTGGGCACGGTATGGTCAAGGCCAACGGGTGCGGATCAGGAAGTCTGGTGAACCTGGGGGGCGGTGATCTCCGTTCCTTGATCGTGCTTCTGATTTTTGGCCTGTTCGCCTACATGACACTGAATGGCTTGACGGCGATCCCGCGGGTGGCACTTGAGAATTGGGCGGATTTGGACCTTGCGGGTGTGGGGTTTGTCGGGCAAGGACTCGATCAGATCGTCGGCGCCTTTTTTGGCGTGGACCCCGAAACGTTGCGCTGGCCCTTGGCGTTGGCGGTCAGCGCAGCCATTTTGACCTACGTGTTCCGAAGTGAGGCGTTTTGCCAATCGCCCCGTCACGTGGCTTCCGGCATTGGTGTCGGTGCGATCATTGCGCTCGGTTGGTACGTCACGGGGCATCTGGGAGATGATCCGTTTGAGCCCACGCGAGTCGGATCATTGACGTTTGCCTTGCCCATTGGCGAAACTATTTTGTACGCAGTCACATTTACGGGCTCGACAATAAACTTTGGCATTGGCGCTGTCATCGGTGTAGCTCTGGGCAGTGCCCTTGTGGCGCGATGGCGCGGAGAATATCGGCTACAGTATCCGGAAGGTGATAAGGATTTAGTCGACGGAATTCTGGGCGGCGCCATGATGGGCGTCGGCGGTGTTTTTGCGTTTGGCTGCACTGTCGGGAACGGCCTTTCAGGAATTTCCGTTCTCTCGATAGGGGCGATGTTGGCTTGGGTGGCGATCATGGCTGGTGGACATTGGTCCGCGGGGCGCAAATTTGCGATTACGGACTAGTCCGGCCTGTGTTGATCAAAGATTGAGCGGCGGCCTTTACATTTTGTCTGGGCGTCAGAGTTTTATGGCAACCAATGCCCGTAGCCTCAGGCGAGCCAAGTCGGCGTACCCGGCATTTCCGCAGCGTGACTTCGCCGCCATTTCGTATTTTATTATCAATAGCTTACGTAGGCATCGGGATTTTCTGATCCGTCGGCGGAATGTTCCAGCCTTTTTGCACAGCTGGACGTTCGCACATGGCGACGTACCAGCGCGCAACGTTTGGAAAGTCGTTGAGATCGATTGTCTGCCAGTCGTGGCGTGCCGCCCAAGGCCAAACCGCGATGTCGGCGATGGAGTAGCTGTGGCCGTTTAGCCATTCATTGTCGGCGAGGCGCTTGTCCATGACTCTATAGAGGCGCTTGGCTTCGTTCAGGTAGCGCTCTTCGGAGTATTCCGACACACCCGAATTGTACTTGGTGAAGTGGTGCACCTGGCCCATAAACGGCCCAACGCCACCCATCTGGAACATAAGCCACTCGATGGTGGCCCAACGGGCTCTCTCATCAGTTGGCATGAACTGCCCAGTTTTCTCGGCGAGGTACATGAGAATAGCGCCCGATTCCATCATCTGGATGCCAGTCTCGTTGTCGCGGATCGCCGGTATCTTGTTGTTTGGCGAAAGTTTCAGAAATTCCAGGTCGTGTTGTTCGCCCTGGCCAATGTGGATGGTGTGGACTGTGTACTTTAGGCCGGTCTCTTCCAGCATGATTGCGACCTTGCGGCCGTTGGGTGTCGTCCATGTGTGAAAGTCGATCATGGTTGGCTTCACTCCAGAGATTGGTATTTCAAATGATCAAAAAAAACCAGCAATGCTATTTGATGTTTTAGTCGACCTCAACTTCAGTTCAAGGCCCTGATGACCCTATGCTAGGAAAATGATTGTGGCGCATGTGGCATAAACATGCCTTGAAGGGGTACAAGAATCAGCCTAAGCGCCAGCGGTGAGAGACTCCTTGGTTGAACACACCAGCTTTGGTGAAGGGCATCTCACGGTCGCAAGGTCCCAGTGCGTCTATAAGGAAACGACTGTAATTTCTCTATTCGCAGTCGTCTAAAAGTACTGGGCTGAGGGCTATGACGCTGTCGGTATTCCCGGTTGGACGACGTGGCCTCGGCACGAAGTAAAAGCCGCACCGGATGGCTCAGCGGTATTAGTATTCGACCACGCTCCGGATGCTCTCTCCAGCATGCATCAGATCAAAGGCCTTGTTGATGTCGTCTAGTGGCATCTTGTGGGTGATCAAGGGATCAATCTCGATCTTTCCATCCATGTACCAGTCCACGATCTTTGGCACATCTGTGCGGCCTTTGGCGCCGCCAAATGCTGTCCCGCGCCAGACCCGACCTGTGACTAACTGAAAGGGGCGGGTGGAGATTTCTTGCCCGGCGCCTGCAACGCCGATAATTGTACACTCACCCCAACCTTTGTGGCAGCATTCTAGCGCCTGACGCATGACCTCAACATTTCCAATGCATTCAAAAGAATGGTCAGCGCCACCATTAGTCAGGTCGACAAGGTAAGGCACGATATCTCCTTCAACTTCTTTTGGATTGACGAAATGCGTCATCCCAAATCTCTCCGCGATTTCCTTTCGAGCTGGGTTAAGGTCAACACCAACGATCATATTCGCACCAACGATCCTGGCGCCTTGAATAACGTTAAGTCCAATCCCGCCTAATCCGAAGACAACAACATTATCTCCTGGTTGTACTTTAGCCGTATTAATTACAGCACCAATGCCGGTGGTGACGCCGCAACCAATATAACAAATTTTATCAAACGGCGCGTCTTCACGTACTTTAGCCAGCGCAATTTCAGGAACCACCGTATACTCAGAAAAGGTAGAGGTTCCCATGTAATGGTAGATTACGTCTTTTCCAATCCGAACCCGGCTATTGCGATCGGGCTTTTTGCTTTGTTCGGACGAGGGTGGTGGTGTGCATGAGAACCGAAAGCGGCTTGTCCCATCAGGCATTACACCTTGACCTTGGGTCTCACGAATAGCCTGGCAAAGGTTTGTCCGGCCCGAGATGCAATATGCACATTCTCGGCACTCTGGGGTATAAAGAGGGATTACATGATCGCCCGCTTTTAATGAAGTTACGCCAGGTCCTGTATCTACGACAACACCAGCGCCCTCGTGGCCTAGAATGGCAGGAAAGATTCCCTCCGGGTCTGCACCTGATAGTGTAAATTCATCAGTATGGCATATGCCTGTAGCTTTGAGTTCTACAAGAACTTCACCTTCTTTTGGGCCATCTAGTTCTACGGTATGGATCTCCAACGGTTTGCCGGCTTCGACGGCGATAGCTGCACGGGTTTCCATGTAATTCTCCCAAAACAAAAATGTTTTATTACGATAATTATGCCGTTCTTGCGCGGTCGACACAACGCGGTGTTTGCTGCTGCTGCGCTGGCTGCATAAGGGTGCCTGTGGGATTGAAGGCGGTTGGAAACATGGTGGGGGCGATGTCGATCCTGAGCCGATCGCCACCGGTGGCGCCGTTCAGATAGGCAAGGGCGACGGGTTTCCCGACGTGGAAACCAAAAGCCGCAGAGGTGGTTTTTCTGATGACGTCGCTCGAGCGCAAATACTCGGTCAAACTTTAGGCGACCCGTCATCAACGCGGACATCAACTGGGCTCCCAGACTCAGGAATTTCTGGGACAAACCCCCTAAACGCGTTTATCCTGCGCCTCTTCAAGGATCAGGAGATGACACGATGACCCTACGTTTCATGGAAGAACGGATCGATTTCGCCGCCGCGTTTCGCTGGGCTGCTCGATTGGGTTGGCAAACCGGTATCTGCAACCACTTCAGCTGGATGGTCGATGACCAGCACATACTGATTAATCCGCGGGGCCTGTTCTGGTCGGAGATCACGGCGTCCAACCTGGTGCTGTTGGATGGCGACGACAACATCGTCGAAGGTGGTGACGAGGTCGAGGAGACGGCTTTCTTCGTTCATGTGCCGACGCACCGCATGAACCCTGCGGCGAAGATCATCCTGCATGCACACACGCCTCACGCGACGGCGCTTGCATGCATCAAGGATGGAGAACTCAAGTGGTGTTCACAGGACGCGCTCAAGTTTTACGGCAAGGTGGTCTATGATCGGGAATTCAACGGCAGCGTCCTTGACGCCAGCGAGGGCGAGCGCATCGCCCGCAAGCTTGGCAACCACCAAATCATGTTCATGGCCCATCACGGTGTCAGCGTCATCGGCCAGGATATCGCTCACGCGTTGAATGATTTCTACCTGTTGGAGGACACCTGCCGGGTGCAAATTCTGGCCCAATCGTCCGGTCAGGAATTGGCCATGATCCCCGATGCGGAAATCGACCGCATCATGTCTATGCCTAGTGGTCATGACCCACAGGTCGTTCCTCATTTCGCCGCCATCAAGCGCGTCCTTGATCGTGAGGAGCCAGACTATCGCAACTAGGCGTTCGTCAGTTTAGCGCGCCCTAATGGTCAGTGAATTGCGCCACTGGATAAAAGTGATGGTAATTTCGACACATCAGGTTCCTCCAAGAATGTGATCAGTATCTAGTTTATCAAAGCATACGCGCAGAACGTTTTATTAACCTGATGATATAATCACTTCAGACAGTTGTTATGAAACGGCTTTAGGCTGACAGAATGAAGCCTGGCCGCCTATAGTTCTTGTATGGATATCCTGACGACTCCTGTTGAGGAAAGTTCCGTATGGACCGCAAATGACTATCGTGGGTCCGAAGACTGGATCACGCCGCTAACTGATAGGCACCTCAAGGAAATTGACGCTGCCCTTGCTCATTTGCGTGCCTCGGGCAAGGACCGCGGTGCTGACTTCGATCAAGCCGATTTCCCTCTTGATACGCTTGCTGACGCGCTTGGGGAACAGCTGGAGATCTTGGAACGGGGGCGCGGGTTCGTCTTGCTGCGCGGCCTTCCGGTAGATCGCTACGACTTGGACGATCTCACCATAATCTACTGGGGGCTTGGTACTTATTTGGGTGATGGCATCTATCAAAACGCCCAGGGGGATTTGGTTGGTCATGTCACCGACCATGGCCATAAATTCGAAGGAGACGACCCGTACAAGTATAACATCCGCGCCTACACGACGACGGTGTCGATCCCGCCGCACACCGACAGTTGTGACCTGGTGGGCCTATTGTGTGTGCGTCCGGCGCAGTCGGGCGGTGATAGTGCCGTTGTCAGTTCGACCGCGCTATACAATGAATTCCTGGCGACCCGTCCAGGTCTGCTGGAGCCTCTCTATGAGGGGTTCTATCTTGATCTTGTCGGCAAAGGGACGCAGGAGAAGGAACTCACGCATCACCCGATCCCCGTGTTCTCCTACTTCGGCGGCAAGATCAGCTGCCGGTACAACAAGGGGCAAATCGAACATGGGGCTAAGAAAAAGGGTGACGGTCTGACGGCGCGCCAACAGGAAGCTGTGGACTATTTCCGCGAGCTCTCCATGCGTCCCGACCTGCGCCTTGAGATGGAATTCCGCAAGGGCGATATCCAGATTTTAAACAACCGGACGACCTTGCATTCGCGGACCGCCTTCACGGATCATTTGGACCTACACCAGCGGCGTTTGTTGTTACGGTTGTGGTTGAATTCCTTCACGCCGCGGCCGATGCATCCGGCCTTTGCCAATCAGCTCAACACAGGCGCACGCGGCGCCGTCACCGTTCGGGCCTAACCCGCTTATGCACGAGGTCTATGTGGACGCCGACGCTTGTCCGGTGAAGGACGAGGTGTTGAAGGTGGCGGTACGCCACAAATGGCCGATCCATATGGTATCTAACAGCTGGATGCGGCTTCCAGAAACGCCTTTGACCCATCGGATCGTCGTGCCAGAGGGCCCAGATGCGGCTGATGATTGGATTGCTGAGCGCGCCGGTGAGGGTGACCTAGTCATTACGAATGACATACCTTTAGCGTCGCGGTGTCTGAAGTGTGGTGCGCGGGCGCTACGCCCGAATGGCAAGGCGTTTACCGAAGACAATATCGGTATGGGATTGGCCATGCGGGACCTGAGCGCACATTTGCGCGAAACCGGAGAGATTAGTGGTGGCCCCGCCACCTTTACAAAGCAGGACCGCTCGAAGTTCCTGTCGGCCATGGAGGATGCCATTCAGGCCATCCACCGGATCACCCGAACACAATAACCCGAATAGGGAAGGACACACCAATGGACGTACGTATGGACGGCCGCAAGGCTATCATCACCGGCGGCAGCGCCGGGCTCGGCAAGGCCATGGCTATGGAATTCAATCGCTCGGGCGCTGATGTCGCCATCATCGGTCGGCGCCAGGGCGCCTTGGACGCGGCGAAAACTGAAATCGAAGCCGTTGGCGACGGCAAGGTCGTGGCTATTTCCGCCGATATTCGCCTTGCGCCAGACTGTGAGCGCGTGGTCAACGAAGTTGAGACCGCGCTTGGTTCCATCGACATTCTTATCAATAACGCCGGGACGTCACAGCGTGGGCCGTTCATGGACGTCTCGGATGAGCTTTGGCAGGACGATCTAGATTTGAAGCTGTTCGCATCCATTCGCCTGACGCGCCTGCTGTTCCCCGGCATGTGTGAACGCCGGTGGGGTAGAATCATCAACGTCCTAAACGTGGGTGCGAAGACCCCGAGCGCCGAAGGCGCGCCGACCCAGGTCACCCGCGCAGCCGGGATGGCATTGATGAAGGTTTTGGCTGGTGAGGGGGCGCCGCACAACGTACTTGTTAACGGCATGCTGGTTGGCAAAATCCGTTCCGACCAATGGGAACGCCGTCACGCTGCCGACGAGCGAGGCCTGACATTAGAGGAATGGTACGATGACGCCGGTCAAACACAACCGCTTGGCCGTTTGGGCTATGCGGAAGAGTTCGCCAACATGGCCTGCTTCTTGTGTTCAGAACAGGGCTCTTACATTAACGGTGCAGCGATCAACGTTGACGGAGGACTTTGTCAGGCAGTCTAGTAGCTCCTCGGCATTCCCAGTACGTGCTGGGCGATGTAGCTGAGGATTAGGTTTGGTGAAATGGGCGCAGTGCGGGCCAGGCGCGCCTCGCGCCATTTCCGTTCAATGTCGTATTCGCGGGCGAAGGCAAAGCCTCCGAAGGTTGAGAAACAGGCTTCGCCCATGTTCCAGGCCGCCTGTGCCGACAGCAATCGGGCCATATTGGCCTCCGCGCCACAATCCTCCCCCGCATCGAAAAGGGCGGTTGCCTTTCTGACCATCAAGTCTGCAGCTTCCAACTGGGCAAAGGCCTCTGCAATAGGAAACTGGATTCCCTGGTTCTGACCGACGGGGCGGCCAAAGACTACGCGTTCATTGGCGTAGGCCACCGCGCGTTTGGTGAAGTACTGACCGTTGCCGATGGCTTCCGATGCCGTCAGGCAGCGTTCTGCATTCATGCCGTCTAGGATTTGGCGGAACCCATGCCCTTCCTCACCGATCAATGCATCGCCCGGAATTGGGACGTTGTCGAAGAAGACCTCGGTGGTGTTGTGGTTGACCAAGGCGTCGATAGGTTGGATTTCGCAGCCGTTCTTTTGCGCTTCCGTGAGGTCGATGAGGAAGGTGGAGAGGCCGTGGGTGCGCTTCGCAACCTGGTCCGCCGGCGTGGTGCGGGCCAACAACAGCATCAGGTCCGAATGGGCCGCTCGACTGGTCCAGACCTTCTGGCCATTGATCAGGTAGCCTGTCCCCTGCTTGTCGGCGCGGGTCTTGATTTGCGTGGTATCCGATCCCGTCGTCGGTTCCGTCACGCCGAAGGCTTGCAGGCGCAACTCACCGGAAGCAATCTTTGGTAGATAGTATTCTTTTTGTTCCTTCGATCCATGCCGGAGGATCGTCCCCATGGTGTACATCTGCGCGTGGCCGGGTGATGCTGAACAACCGGTCGCGTTGATGGTCTCGAGGATAACTGCACCGCCGCGCACGGGGAGGCCGGCGCCGCCGTATTCTTCGGGAATGAGCGCCGCCAGATAGCCGGCCGCCGTCAGTGCTTCGATGAACGCAGTCGGGTAACTTCCGGACGGCGGTTGTTTTTCCAGATCGCGCCAATAATCGCCGGTAAAGTCCTGGCAGAGCTTGGCCACCTGTTCACGGATATCCGTGTAATCTTCGGCTAGGTCCACGGTGATAGAGACGGCGGTCATCTTCGGATGGGTCGCAGGGGTCACGCCGCGACGGACGCTGGTTCAAAACCCAGCGGTCGGCCGGCGCTGACGAAGGCTCCCTGGGTTGGCTCATCCTCGAGGTGGCACTCCATAATCTCACGCGCCTCCAACAGTCCGTCCAGGTCGATACCTGTCCGAAGCCCCATGCCCTCCAGCATGAATACAAGATCCTCAGTAACAATATTGCCCGATGCTCCGGGCGCGTAGGGACAACCGCCCAATCCGCCCAGGCAGGAATCAAGTTCGCGTACGCCTGCTTCCACGGCTGCGTAGGCATTAGCGAGGCCAAGGCCCCGGGTGTCATGGAAGTGCGCGCCGACGGCAATGTCAGTACCAACGGTACGATACAACTCGTCGAATAGGTCTTTCACCTGTTTCGGATTGGCGTAGCCTACCGTGTCGGCGACGCTTAAGCGGTCTGCGCCGCGTTTCAGATACTCCTCGGCGACGCGCATGACGGCCGAAATCTCCACCTTCCCGTCGATCGTGCAACCAAAGGCTGTGGCCAGACCACCGGACAACACTGTGTCCTTGTAGTCGTCGTGGGCGTCCCGGTACTCGACGATCTGCGAAAAACCGTCCAGGCTCTCGTCGACGCTGCGTTTTACATTCGACATGTTGTGGGCTTCGGAGACGGAGATCACGACGCCGATTTGGTGGGCCCCGGCAGCCATGCCGTTTTCGGCACCGCGCAGGTTGGGAACCAGGGCGGCGACGGTCAAATCCGAGATTTCGAGGGATTGTCGTACTACCTCGGCGCTGTCAGCCATTTGTGGCAAATTCTTTGGCGGTACGAAAGAGCCGACCTGGATTTGCGGCACGCCGGCTGCAGCCTCGCGCCGAATCCACTCCATCTTGGCCTCCGTGGGGAAGATGGTCTGAATGCTTTGCAGTCCGTCACGGGGACCGACTTCGTGAACGAGAACGTCGATATCGTCGCGCATGATGAGCTCCTCTCTCACTTGTTAATGGCTTGCGTCCCGATTGGCTGGGCGCGGCGTTCCAACGGAATTTCCAAGATGGTGGTAATTGCAATGATCAATTTTTTTTTACTTACCTTTGAAATCAGGGGTTCGTTTTTCGTTGAAGGCGCGCACGCCTTCCATCCTGTCTTCTGTGCCCACCAGCCGGTTATAAGCTTCCAGCTCAAACTGGTAACCCGTAGCCCGATCCACTTGAGTAGCCACTGTGGTCGCGCGTTTCGCACGCTGCACGGCCAAGGGCGCATTCGCGGCAATCCGATGCGCCGTCTCAAGGGTTTCTTCCATCAAGCTGTTTGGTTCACAGAGCTTGTTGACTAGACCCCATTCGAAGGCCTGCTGGGCGGTAAAAGGACGGCCTGTGAAAATAATTTCCTTGGCGCGCCTTTCCCCCATAGCGTTGGGTAGGTTTTGGGTCCCCATGGTGCCGGGGATGATACCCAAGGTGATCTCGGTTAAGGCGAAGCGGGCCGTCGTGGCGGCATAGCAGAAGTCTACGTTCAGCGCAGTCTCACAGCCGCCGCCGAAGGCCGCGCCGTTGATGGCGCCGATTACAGGGATTGGGCAGGAGCGGAGCGCCAAGGCGGCTTGTTCGAAAATGGCGTGCTGGCGCTGCCAGTCGGCGTCTGACATGCCGTCCCGTTCCTTCAGATCGCCACCGGCCGAAAAGGCCTTATCGCCACGCCCGGTCAACACCACCACCCGATGGCCTTCCAGGTCTACGTAAAGGCTTTGGAACAGGTCACGCTGATCTATCCCCATCTGGGTGTTTTTGGCGTTGCGGACTTCGGGCCGGTCATACATGACGAGCAGGACGTGTTCATCGATGGTTTCCACGTGCAGGGTTTCGTAATTGGTATGCATTAGCCCTTCCCCTTCTTTGCGGGTTCCTTGATCATTTCGTTATGTTCGCCGAGCGACGGCGCGTAGTGGCGTAGCGGTGGACGTACACCATTGAAGCTGAGGGGTATAGCCATGAGGTTGATGCCATCATCCAGGTTCTGCAGCATACCTAGCGCCTCTGTCTGTGGGTCCATCATCATTTCTGGGACCGTTTGTACCGGGGCGCTGGGGACGCCAACCTTGTGCAAGGCGCCTTGCCAATGGGCCCGGGTTTCAGTCTCGAGGATTGGTTTCATGGCCGCATTCAGTTCGGCTAGGTTGGCGTAGCGGTTGGGATTCGAATTGAATAGTGGATCGTCGGACCATTCTGGGTGGCCCAGGACGTCCGCCAGACGTTGGAACAATCTATCGTTTGGCGCGGCGATGACCAAATGTCCGTCCGAACAGGCGTAGGCCTGATAGGGGGCGATACCGCGTGCACCGGAACCCTGCTTTAACGGTCGCTGGCCGTCGACGCCCACGGACGCGACGGAGTTCGTCATCCAGGCAACGGCGGTCTCATAAAGTGAGGCATCAACCACGCAACCGAGCCCGGAATCCTTGCGTGCATTCAGGGCATTTAGAATGCCAATGACGCACCAAAGGCCTGTGCCCATATCGACAATAGACGTACCGACCCGGATGGGGGCTTCACCTTCATTGCCGGTAATACTCATGATCCCACCGCAGGCTTGCATGAGCGGATCATAACCCGGGTTGTCGCGAAGCGGCCCTTTGGAGCCGAAGGCCCAAAGATTGCAGTAGACCAACCGCGGATTAGCCGACGTCAGGTCGGCGGCGCCCAGGCCGTAGCTTTCGACACGGCCGGGCCGCATGTTCTGGATAATCACGTCTACCTCGGTAGCGCAGAATTCCCTGAGCCATTTTAGGTCAGCCGTGTCCTTGAGGTCGACCGTGATGCCCAACTTGTCGCGGTTCAGCGCATTGAAGTAGCTGGAAGAGCCGTTTGGCAGCATCTTGCCCCAGTGGCGCGCATCATCTCCACGTTCTGGCGGTTCCACCTTGATTACCTCAGCGCCCAACTGGGCCAGCGTCCAGGCCGCGTATGGGGCAGCGACGCTGGTCCCCAGTTCGACCACCCGGATGCCAGCCAGGGACGGTCCGGCGGTTGACGTGGCTTCGAGCACCCTTTACCCCATGCTTCTATTCAATGATGAGGCGCGCATTCTGGGCGATCCAGACCACGTTGAACAAGGCACAGCATTTCATCGAATGAAGCCAAGCGAACGGATGTGAAATGAAATGACCAATGGTAAGGATGCGGATGATCGTTTAGCGGATCTGGAAAGCCGGTTCGCGCACACGGAACTTGCGTTCCAAGATCTGAGTGATGTCACTCGCGAGCAATGGGATGAGATTGATCGCCTCAAGTGTCAGGTCGAACGCCTTAAAGACCGTATCACAGAACTGGAGCAGGGCGTCGGCGGCACGCCGCGACTGGAGGATCAGAAGCCGCCGCACTATTGAAAAAAAGCCGTTCGCGGGCCAGGGCATCACGGGTACGATGGCTGAAAACTGGATAGTTACGCCGGTACTCTTGTGACGGCGCGGGGGCTGGCGGCCAGAATTCAGGCGTGCGTCTGGGAACGGAGAATATCGTCGACGACGCGTTCCAGATCCTTGATCGTCCGGCAAGTCTTCGCCACGTGGCAGTAAGGGCGGTAGCGCCGCATTTCGGAATCTCCAGTGCCCCAAAATGTCTCTGGTTCTGGATTCAACCAAACGACCCGGCGGGCGCGTTGGTTTATCCAGCGCATGACGTCTGCGCGTGGGTCGCCGTAGTTGGATCGCGCATCACCGAGGATGATCACAGTGGTGCGGCGATCGATGGTGTCCGCGAATTCCGACCTCAGGTCATCAAGTGCGCGACCGTAATCCGTCGACATGAACCCGATTTTATCCAGAACCTTTGGGATGGCCTCCTCGAGGTCATTGGTATTTAGGATGTCGTCAACAGCCACCAGGGAAGACGAGAAGGCGAAGCTCCGTAGATCGGACAGCGCCTCGTTAAGGTTGTAAAGGAACATGAGCAGGAACTGCGCAGCGGTGGCGACGGAGCGGCTGACATCGACGATGACAACCACTTTTGGTCGTTCGATACGTTTTTGCTTCCACACGGTTTCAAAGAGAGTAGCGTCATGGGCCATGTTGACCCGCAAAGTGCGCCGGACATCCAAGTGTCCGCGACGGGTTCGTTTATGGCGAGCTCTGTATTTTGATGCAAGCTTGCGGGCCATGCGGCGGATCAGCGTGTTCATGCGCTGGTAG
>DFRF01000047.1 GCA_002378125.1 Rhodospirillaceae bacterium UBA3470
CCGCCTTCGATCGTTGTCATGTGATGGGAAAAATAGAAGCTGAAGGTGGCCACTCGCCCGAATCCGCCGACGGGAACCCCCTTGTACGAGGCGCCAAGCGCCTCGCAGCAGTCTTCTATCAGGGCCAGGTCATGGCGATGGCAGATGTCCCCCAGCGCGTCCATGTCGCAGGGATTGCCATAAACGTGCACTGGCATGATCGCACGCGTTTTCGGCCCGATAGCGCGTTCGATCTCGCCCGGATCAATGTTTAAGGTGTCTGAATCAATGTCGACTATGACCGGAACCAGGCCCAGTTGGATCAGTGGCCAAACCGTGGTCGACCACGATAGAGCGGAGACAATCACCTCGTCACCGGGTTTCAACCCGTCCTGGGTGACCGGGTTGGCCAGGGCGGCGATAGCTAGAAGGTTCGCCGAGGAGCCGGAATTGTTCATGACGCCCTCGGCGAAGCCATGTGCGCCAGTGAAGGCCGCCTCAAAGGCCCTCACCTGGCGGCCCATTGTCACCCAGGTGGATAACAAGGTCTCGGTGGCAGCGAAGATCTCGTCAGCACCGAAAGTGGGTTCGTGCAGGCGGACCATGGGATTGTCGGGGTCAAAGGCTGTGTTGAACTGGCTGTCGCAATAGGCGGCGATGTGCGTGCGGATGGCGTCGAGATGGGCGGTGGGGTCGGTCATGGTGGTGGGCGCTCCGTACTCAGGAGGGCTTGGTGATCGAGAAGGCGTCCCGATACCAGGTTAGGGTTTTGGATATTCCGGCTTTCAGCGAGGTCTTCGGTGTCCAGCCGAGAACATCGGCGGCGCGCTGGCAATCGAGGTAAATGTGCGTCTTGATGGTCGGCTTCGCCGTGTCGTAGAAAATACGTAAATCGCGACCCGAGGCCTCGATGATCATCTGCACCACATCCCGAACCCTGATGGGCTGGCCGGCGCCTATATTGAAGAGAGCGAAGGGTTCGCGCTGGCGGGCTAGCGTCGCCTCCACCGCGTCCATAAGGTCATCCACATAGAGGAGATCGCGGGTTTCTGAACCGTCGCCCCAGACAGAGATTTCGTTCGTCGTCGTAGTCTCTACCTTGTGGATGGTAGCACCGAACATGTGTGAGCGGTTGGGGTCGTACTTGTCATACGGACCGAATATGTTTGAGTGGCGTAGCACAGTGTAACGGGTCCGGCCAAGCCCTGCGAAGAACTCGGCCATCTTTTCGAAGTAGATCTTGTTCCACGCGCCGCCGTGATAGGGAAGATGTACCTCGCCTGTGAAATCCTCTTCGCTCCGCGCTTTGTCGTTGGACAGATAAACGATTGAACAGCTGAAGACGATGAAGTGCCCGACGCCATGATCATGCGCAGCCCGGAACAGGAGTGAATTCATCACTGCGTTATCGGTGATGTGGATGTGGGGGCGGGCGACGATGTCGGCGGCACCCGATGTTATCGCGGCTGCCTGGATTATGACCTGGGCGCCGGCGACGGCCTTGTCGACTTGGGTAACGTCCGTGAGATCGGCCTGAACCCAGATGATGCCCGGCACGTCGAAGGGCGGCCGGTCATGGTATTGTGCGGTGATTTGGTGGGTCGGATCAGCAGCCAGGCGCTCGACGATGTTTCGGCCGATGAAGCCCGTTGCGCCACAAACGAGAATCTTTGCCATGGTCCCGACCCGCTACTCAGCGTCCGCCACAGACCGGCAGGATCGAGCCCGTGACATAAGAGGCCGCATCGGACAGCAACCAACAGATGGCTTCGGCGACTTCTTCTGGTTGGCCGACACGGCCGAGGGGCAATGTCGCCATCATGGCGTCCTTGCGCTCTTGCGGATATTCCAGGAACTCTCCGGCCTCGATAACGCCGGGGCTGACCGCATTGACGCGGATATTGCGCGAAGCCAGCTCCTTGGAGGCGGAAATGGTCATGGTGCTGACTGCCGCCTTCGCCGCCGCATAGGGTGATAGATAGGCGCCGCCATAGGTTGCGGCCTGAGTGGTAACGTTGACGATGACGCCGCCCGCGCTCATCTGGCGGGCGGCGAATCGGGTGCAATGGAAGGCCGAAAAGGTGTTTAAGGCGAACACCCGTTCGATTTTCTCTGGGACGTTATCGTCAAACGGGCCGGCCCCTCCCGTGCCGCCGACGTTATTGACTAGGCCCGACACAGAGCCCATCTCCGTGGCGATCTCAGTGAACAGTCGCTCGCATTCTGAGGATTGGCTTACGTCCGCCTGATAGGCGTGGGCATCGCCGCCGGCGCCTTGAATTGCGGCCACGACCTGGGCCGCATGCTCGGCGCTGGTGTTGTAGTTGACGGCGACGCGCCAGCCGTCGGCCGCGGCCCGGCGGGCCGTGGCTGCACCGATGCCTCGGCTGGCGCCGGTAACCAACAGAACGTGGCCTGACGCGCTCATCATGCAGTCGGGTTTTCGATGGCGCCGGTGAAAACGTTGTAGTGGTATTCGGTAGCGTCCGCGTGCGCCTGGCACCAGTCGACGGTTTTGGCAGTTCCGTCGTTCAGGTTGATTTCTGGTGCGAAGCCCAGCGCGTTGGCACATGATGTGTTGAGGATGCGCAGTTGATCACCTTCAAGCATACGATGAAATACTCGTTGTGAGTCTAAGCAGAAAATCTGTGAAAATCGTTAAGAAAGTTGAATCTATGTGGGCCGGATGGGGTGGATATAGGCACCTTTCTTGTTCCCGAACCAGACAATTTCCCGGAACCAGCTGTGCCATTTGGTCTGCGCACCGACGCTGCGTTCGACGTGGTAGTTGAACGTGCCAGTCCTCTCTTCGGGCGGGTTGCCGCTAAGCTGGCCGCGATAAATCTCTAACGGGTTCGTTCCCGTCTCGACGACAACATCGATCGCATCGCCGGGCTGGTTGATGGCTGCGGCGTTCAGCGTAATTGCGTCGCCGACAGCCGCTGGCAGGCTCACGCACCCTTGATCGCGCGCTAGAGTGCCGAGTATCTGTCGGGCTTCATCATAGAACTCCGGCATACGCCCTGAGACTGAAAGATCGATGAACATGTATTCATCGTCGGGCCACCATATGTCGAGCCAAGTCGCCGCGTGGCAAAATTCCGAACCGCCGTTCTGGATGTCGTCGGCCCGGGTAAGGAAGTGGCCGGCGACTTCGGCGATCACTGGATAGGTCTTCGCCGGGGCGTCCAGGAAAGCCTCGACCATGTGGCGATAACGAATTCCGGTCGTGGCGTTCATGACGATCAGCGGGATCTGCAGGAGTTTGTCAAAGTGCAGAAACGCGGTCATCCAGGCAAAGGCCCGGGCCTTGCGCCATTGATCGCGAGGCATGGTTTTCGTGGCTACCACCAGTTCCTGAAACTCCTGCACGTCGTCGTCGGGATCGCACAGCACGCCGTGCATGTTGAGAATTGGCGTAAACACGGTCTCCATGCCGTGTTCTTCGCGATAGGTGAGATCGGCCATGGCTGCGTTCGGCAGGATCGAGAGGTTGCCGAACTGTATCCGGTTGTGCTGTCCATTCTCGATAACCGTCGAGACGCCATCGACGAAGGATTCGTATGTCTCGCCGGGTAGGCCTAAAATCAGGTCCGTATAGGTCGCGACGTCGTCGGCGACGAAACGGTGTTGCAGTTCTTCGTAGGTGGCGAGGGAAATGTTGTCGCGTTTGGTCCGCTGCAGGGCCGGATCGAAGATCGTCTGCAGCGCCAGCGTGACCCCCTTGCTCAGGCCCGCATCGGCAAGGACCTTCTGCGTTGCGTAGGCGCGTTCCGTCGCATTCTTGGTGTTCTGGACTGAGAGTGCCTTGGGATAACCGTGTTTGGCGGTAACGGCGGCAGCGGCGCGGGCAATGTCCAGGTCGCGCTTCAGAATTCCGAAGTTGGCGTCGCAGCAGAAGATGAATTCGATTTTATTACGGGCGATCCATTCGAGTTCGGCGTGCAGCCGGTCCTCGCCAAACTGGAAAACCTTGCTTTGGGTCGCCGAACCCCAGTCGCAAAAGGTGCAGGCGAACGGGCAGCCCCGGTTTGTTTCCCAAAGGATCAGCCATTCCTCATCGCTGACATTCGCCATCAATTGGTCGAACAGCCCGGTGGCGTAGGGCGATGGGATCACGTCCAGGTCGCGCAGGCGCGCGCCCGGTGGCGTATGATGGAAATCGCCCGCGCCGTCAAGGTAGCTGACGCCGTCGCAGCCCGTCCAATCGCGGTTTTCCATGTTGGCTAGCACGTCGGCGAACCGGCGTTCGCCTTCGCCATGTATTACCAGATCGACGGCGGGTTTCGCGCGCAGGAAGGCTTCAGCCGCGTCCGGCACGTGCGGACCGCCACAGATTATGAAGACGTTTGGATTTCGGGCCCGCAATTCATGGGCGATGCGCAGTGAGAGCTCCACGTTCCAGACGTATAGGCTGAATCCGACCACGTCGGCATCGATGAAATGCGCCACGGCGTCCGCTACAGGAAGCCGCTTGTAAAGCGGGGTGAGGAATTCAAGATCGCAGGAATTGGGTAGGTGTGCCTCCGCGTAGGACTGCAGAAGGCCGGCCACGTAAGGCAGGTAATTAGCGCCAGAGAAGCTGGTATTGATCTGGGCGATACCGATCTTCAAGGAGTCGTTCCTTCGAACCTGGTGCCGTCCGCGCGCAAGGGAGCGTGGGCAAGGCGTTAGTGGATCACATGGGCGTTAAGGGATCGTAAAATAC
>DFRF01000108.1 GCA_002378125.1 Rhodospirillaceae bacterium UBA3470
AACCGCTGATATCCAACCACAGCCCAGCGCACATGCCGGACACGTCACCTTCCGATGCGACCCAGGGCGTGAACCGTCCACAGCTGTCGGCCAACGCGTCCAAGGCCCGACACTCAGCGATGGGATCGACTTCGCGGCTTTCCAGGCCAGGGACCAAGGCACGGGCATCCGCCAGGGCCAGGCCCGGGCGCAGGTTCACCGCCGCCGCCGCGTCGTTGACCGCGGCGATGGTCCAGCTACCACGCTCCGCACCGACAGTAACCAAAGGGTTATCCGCTGGCGGTGCGACGGCGTTCTGCCGCGCCGCCTGTATCCGCAAGCGCCGCAGCCGATCCGTCGCAAACCGGTTGAGCCAGACGGAGACGACCCGGCGCGCCGAACACCGTTCCACTTCCTGTTTCGATCCCTTGTCCGCGCCTTGAGGAGGTTCCCGTGTTGTCGTTGACATGCTCTTCTCGTATTTTCATGTTTTGTTCTATATACGCTGTCTCGTCACCCCCAATTGTCTCGTGCCAATCCACCGGCCAACTGCCGGCCGTGCCACCCCGACAGCGGAGCAGCTCGAGCCACCAACGACTCGGTCTTGGCCAAGAATCGAGCGCCGCTACCGGCGCGGCGATGGCGCCAACGCGCCAATGGGTCATGCCGGCGCCTATGGAACGGCCAGTTTCTCCATCCGGCATCACGCCATCCAGCAAAAGCGCCGTTGTGCCCCCCGTCTCGGCAGCCAATTGCAACCGTCGGAGCGCTGTGGGCGAGGGGACCTGGGGCTCCCCCAGGACAGCGTCCATGGCGCCGGACCGCAGACCTTCCTCCATGGCCCATAAGAGATCACGCTCTTTGACCGTGTTGACGATGATCAGGTTCGCCGCCGTCAGCCCGAAACTCGACAATCCCGGCGCATAGAGGTCGTGTCCCCGCCGGCACCACAATACACATCGCTTCGCCCCCGATGCCCGTGTCGCGCGCCCCAACAGGGCCGCGGCAAACCCAATCGCCGGGGTCAGGCTTTCCGCGCCGCTAATGGCATGAAGGGACGCCGGCGCCAACCCGCCCCTGGGAAGATGTCCATCGATCTCGGGTACGCCCAACGTCAAGACGTCACCGGGCTTCGCCTTGGCCAAAGTGGGTCGCTCCAACCTGTCAATCTGACGCTGAAGGGCTGCCAAGGCGTCGGGTGAGGTCGACTGTTGCCGACCGGCGGGGTCGGGCATCATCATAGGATATTCCTTTAAAAATCCTTTAATGTTCTAATTATGTTCTAATTTAAGGAGAAGGCTATGTCAATTATATTTGACTTATCTGCGCATGTGGCGACACCCATGATCAGCTTTGGGACGCCCGCAGTAAACGGCCAAGACCATGCCATCAAAAGGGATTTCAAGTTGATGAACGTTACAGAATCAATGGTGGGCCGGATAACGAAGTCCCCATGGCTCTTGATCTACACGCGCAGTGACACCGACAACCAAATTACGAAACCCACCGCGACACCGCAGCAACGCAAGGGAAAACGGGTATGATGGACAAACGGGTATGCTTCGATTTTGAGATAGATTCCTCAAACAGCGGGGATGATCAGGCCGCTGGATAGACCAAAGCGTTGTGATGGCGTGTGGGCACGCCCTACATGACGGGTTGGCCGTAATATTCGACCCAACGCATAGCCTCTCGGCCGGAGAAATAGGAGCGCCGTTCGTCTGTCAGCCCATTAAGCGGACCGGGGGCACCGACCTTGATGACCAAGCGCCAATCGAAAGATCGATGAATAAAGATAGCGCCGGAAGCCTAAGCGACTTCTGTCAGCTTCTTCGAGCCCATCTAGGCTTACGCAGAGAAGTTAGCGCAGAAGTATTCAATTTCGGAAACGGGGTGGCCTCCTGAGTTTCGGTTCTTTGGATTTCTTTGCCGGGCCCGGCCCGACGCCGAAGAAACGCCGATTATCAAAGCCCTCCGGGTCGATGGCGGGTGGGTGGCCAGTCATCAAGTCCGAGAGCAACCGAGCGCTACCGCAGGCCATGGTCCAGCCCAACGTCCCGTGGCCGGTGTTAATATAGAGGTTGTCGAGCCCGGACCGCCCAATGATCGGCACGCTGTCCGGCGTCTGTGGGCGGAGGCCGGCCCAGTATTCGGCTCGAGATTTGTCCGCGGCGCCTGGGAACAGATCCAGGGCGCTGTCGCAGATAAAGCTCGTACGGACATCATTGATCCAAGTATCGAAGCCACCGATCTCGGCCATGCCGGCAACGCGGATGTCCCCGTTCAAGCGGCTGTAGATATGGTTACGCTCGTCGTCGATGATACCCATGATCGGCGCTTTCCCCTCGTCAACAATGGGCATGGTCACAGAATAACCCTTCACCGGCTGCACGGGGAGGGTGATATTCCCGGTCTTCGCGACGAGCCCCGAATAGCTTCCGAGTGCGATCACAAAGGCATCCGCGCGAAACGGACCCTTGGTGGTGCGGACGTCAACGATCTTGAATTCGCGACGGGTGATCGACGAGATGGATGTGTCAAAATAGAACCGCACGCCCATGGCCACACATCTTTCGGCCAGCCCAAGACAGAAGGCATGGGCATTGCCGGTCTCGTCGAAAGGGCTGTGAAACGCACCAGCCAGCGTGTCTGCGGCGTGGGAGAGCGCCGGTTCCAGTGCCAGACACTCGTCGCGCCCGATGGGCTCTCGGCTGCAGCCGAGATCCGTAACTCGTTGAGCCTGCAGACGGGCTCTCTCGAAGGCCTCTGGCGAGCGGAAAATATGGAGGGTACCAGCGGTGCGCTGCCCATAATCGATCCCCAACTCTTCGCGCAGGGCTTGCAGTTGGCCAAGGCTGTACATGGCAATGCGAAGCATGTGTTTTGTGTTGGCGCCCTGGTTCTTTTCGGAGCAGTTGGCCAGGAACCGGACCGTCCATTCCCACAAGGGCGGGTCAAGGCGCAGACGATAGAGCAAGGGCGCGTGACGCCGACCAATCCAACCCAGCATACGCTTCAGGTTCCCCGGCGATGCCCATGGGTCCACATAGCTTGGCGAGAGCTGCCCGCCATTGGCGAAGCTGGCCTCTTCGGCCGGGCCGTCGCGGCGATCCACCACGGTCACCTGGTGGCCGGCTTTAGCTAGGTAATAGGCCGTGGTCACGCCGATCAAGCCGGCACCGCAGATCATGACGTGCATGGCTGCTGCCTTCAGCGAATTTTACGGCTGTGAAAGGTCATTTCGGCCCCTTGGACATAGGTCTATGATCGAAACCTAGACCTCCGGAACGAAAAGTTCCATGCAGGAAATAAAAGTGAAGAAATTGTATGACCTCATCGTTGCTGCTTCACGTTGATGAAATGTACCGCGCCGATGCCAGCGCCGTAGCCGCCGGGGTGCGTAGCCTGGACCTTATGGAAAACGCCGGAATCGCCGTCGCGACAGCCATTTCCAAACGTTGGACGGCCCGGCCCATCGTCATTCTTTGTGGCCCCGGTAACAACGGCGGCGATGGTTTCGTTGTGGCCCGGCTTCTGGCCGCCGACGGTTGGCCCGTGCGTGTCGCTCTTTTAGGGTCTACCGACAAGCTTAGTGGCGATGCCAAGGCCAACGCGGATAGGTGGAACGGCGCAGTCGCCTCCCTTTCACTAGCCGCTCTTGAGGACGCAGAATTGGTGGTCGATGCCATTTTCGGCGCCGGCCTGTCGCGCCCTATTGACGGCGGTCTTGCCGAGCTGTTTTCCCATATCTCCGCCTCGGTGATCGCCGTCGATATCCCGAGCGGCGTACACGGAGATACAGGGGCCGTTCTCGGGACGGCACCCGCGGCTGACCTCACCGTCACCTTTTGCCGGGCCAAACCTGGGCACGTTCTGTTGCCGGGCCGGGATTTATGCGGGGAACTGATTGTCGCCGACATTGGTATCCCCGACACGGTCATTGACGACATCGCCGCATCGACGTCGAGAAACGGACCGGCGCTGTGGCTGTCAGACTTTCCATTTCCGAATAACGCAGCGCACAAATACACGCGCGGGCACGCAGTCATTGCCGGCGGAGCGACCATGACCGGCGCGGCACGGCTCGCGGCCATGGGAGCGCGCCGCATGGGAGCGGGGCTCCTCACCATCGTGGCACCGCCTGAGGCCGCCGACATTTACACCACGGATACACCAGGGAACCTAGTCAGCACCGCGCCATTTACCGACATCTTGGCCGATCCACGTAAGAACGCCGTTCTGGTGGGTCCCGGCGCCGAGGTAAGCGAAGTGACCCGGGCGCGGGTTCTCGCCGCGCGCGCCGCCAACAAGGCTTTGGTAGTCGACGCCGATGCCCTGACGGCCTTCACGGATGATCCCGACACCTTGTTCCAGTCCATCGACGCCGGCTGCGTCCTGACCCCACATGAAGGCGAGTTTGCCCGCCTGTTCGATCCGGAGGGCGACAAATTAACCCGTACCCGCTGGGCCGCCGCCGCCGCTGGCGCCGTTGTCTTGCTTAAGGGCCCTGACACGGTTATCGCCGCACCAGACGGCCGGGCCGCTATCAACGATACCGGCACGCCATATTTGGCCACCGGCGGCACCGGCGATGTCTTAGCAGGCATGATTACCGGACTTCTGGCGCAAGGCATGCCAGCCTTCAAAGCTGCAGCAGCAGGGGTCTGGATTCACGGACGCACCGCCGAACTGTTCGGCCCGGGCCTGATCGCCGAGGATGTCACAGAACTGATACCTGAAGTGCTTTGTGAATTGATCGAGGACGGTGTATGAAGGCGATTGGGGAGCACGATTGAAAAAATAGGTAATTATGAGTATTCATACGCACGGTCTCCTTGACCGCACGCTCCGCAACCTTCGCACTGGTTGGCGCAATATTGCTGGCACCAGTTACAACGCGGAAGCCGCCTCGCACCGTCCAGATCTCCCAAACGACGACCTGCCGGCGATCCGAGAACAAATCGTCGCTTGCCTGGAAGGCAAAGGGGGGGAAGTATCGGCTCGATCGCGCGCAGCAGCCTTAGGTCATGTCTATTTGGCGCTCGAACCGACTGGACGCAAGCGCTTCCTAAAACTTTTGAACGATGACTTCGGTCCGGACGAGGCTCAAGTGGAAACCGCTATCGGCAATTACCAGCGCGCCAAGGACGCTGCCGGACGCCAGAATGCCGAGGGGGAGATGCGCCGCGCACTGGAGGCCCCCCGGTTGCGTTTATTACGCCAGTTCAATGACTTGCCTGATGGTGTTAAGTTTCTGGTCGACATGCGTGCAGAGCTGCTCAATCTTGTGCGTCAGGACCCGTCCCTGGTGCTCCTGGAACAAGACATGCGCCATCTCCTGAAGTCTTGGTTCGACATTGGATTTCTGGAACTCCGCCGTATCACCTGGGACACATCTTCGGCGGCATTGCTGGAGAAACTCATCGCCTATGAGGCCGTGCACGCTATCGAGAGTTGGGACGATTTGAAGAACCGCCTAGATTCAGACCGCCGGTGCTTCGCCTATTTCCACCCAAAAATGCCCGATGAACCGCTGATTTTTGTCGAGGTCGCGCTGGTGAACGGCCTAGCCGGCAATGTTCAGACCCTGTTGGACGAAGACGCCCCGGTACAAAACCCAAAATCTGCCAACACGGCGATTTTCTACTCCATTTCCAACGCCCAGAAAGGGTTGGCCGGCATAAGCTTCGGCAATTTCCTGATCAAACGCGTCGCGGCCCAGCTTTCCCAGGATTTCCCCAGCCTCAAAACCTTCGCGACCCTATCGCCCATTCCCGGCTACATGAAATGGCTGAACGGCGCCATCGCAGAAGGTCAGGCGAAGTTTCTGAAGGCGGCAGAACGCAAGGCACTCACCGAGGCAGCCGGGCGTTCCGGCGCTAAGGGCACACTAAAATCCCTTTTGGCGGACAATCAATGGGCTCAGGACGAAGGCATTGCCAACGCCCTGAAAGGCCCGCTGACCCGGCTCGCTGCCCACTACCTAGCCGAACAGAAAGGCCGCGATCAGAACCGGGCCCACGATCCGGTAGCGCATTTCCACCTCTCGAACGGCGCTATCATCGAACGCCTCAACTGGCTCGGCGACCATTCCGACAATGGGTTCACCCAGTCGGCGGGGCTGATGGTCAATTACCTCTACGACCTGAGCCGCATCGACGATAACCATGAGGCCTACACGGGTGCGGGGCGGGTGACTGTATCGACGGATATCAAGGCGCATCTCTAGGACGCGGAAAACCCGCTTCCCAGTTGAGGATTATGACTAATGCCGATGCCTGAGTACCTGAGATCCCGTCTGATCCGCTTATGGTCACGCGCCGTCGCTCCATTCCGGCCATCCACCCTGACGACGGTCATCGTCTTGGCGATTATCTCCGTTGCAGGCACTTACTACCAATTCAACCCGCCTCCAGCCCTAAAGGACCTACCCGTCGGAGCGTTTGCCGATCAGATGCGGATCAAGGCCGCCCCCCTGCGTCCCACGACTGACCCCGCCGCGGTCGCGGCCTACGACGATTTGTTAGCCGGCCTAAATGCCCTATTCGACGCTGACCGGCGCGGCACGGATGTTCGGCCGGCCTTGAGTTTAGTAGCGGCGCGCGCCACGCATTTTGCGCGTCTCCGGGCCATCGAAGGCGCTGAAAGCCTTGCTCATGCTGCCCGCGAGCGCGCCCGCACGGCAGGTCTTTCCCCCGTTACGACGCGGCCCCCAACACCAGGGCGCTAAAGTAAGACCACGGCGCGGGCATGGCGTCGCATTCTTGCCTGCAAAACCATCATACTTCAGCCTCTTGCCCCGAAGCCGAGCATGGATGACCATAACGTCGACCAACCGCAGCGCCCGGCGATAACAGGTAAAGCCCCGAGGAGACCGAAATGAGCAGCCAAGACCTTCCACAACCCGATTACGCCTACAACCTCGAGATCATTGGCCACACGGATCAAGGCGGCCGGCCCGACGGGGTGCAACTCATGGTCAACAAGGGTTTCGCCATCACTGGTCACATGTTCTCAGACGGGTTCTCCGTGATAGACGTGCGCGATCCGCGCAATCCCAAACCGGTGCACTACGAACCGGCCGCGCCCAATACATGGAATATCCACCTGCAGACCCACGAAGATCTGATGTTGGTGATCAACGCGAAGAATATGTTCGCGGCGGAAGAATTCCAGGACGAGGCCGAATATTATTCGGGCCAGATAGGTGAGAAAGTTGGCACGACGGATGCCTCGCGGAAACGCAACTGGAAGGCCGGCATGAGCGTCTATGACATCACCAATCCAGCCGAACCCCGCGAAATTGCCTTCATGCCCGTGGAGGGCGGGGGCATCCACAGGCTTTGGTACACTGGCGGCGCTTGGGCCTATGCGTCCGTTTTGTTGGACGGGTTCACCGACTATATATTTATGACTATCGATATTTCCGACCCGACCAATCCCATGGAGGCGGGGCGCTACTGGCTGCCGGGCATGAACGCGGCGGCTGGCGAGACCCCCGATGATCCCAGCATGCGGGGTGGCCTGCACCACGCCATTATTCAGGGCGATACTGCCTACGGTGCCTGGCGGGACGCGGGAATGGTGATAATGGACATTGCCGACCGAACAAACCCCAATCTAATCTGTCACAAGAACTGGTCGCCACCTTATGGCGGCGGCACGCACAACTGCTTGCCGCTGCCAGACCGAGACCTGCTGATCGTGTTGGACGAGGCGGTGCTGGACCATGCCGCCGACGGCATCAAATACATCTGGGTTTTTGATAACCGAGAGCCAACAAACCCCATCTCGATCGCCACCTTCCCGACACCTGACGAGGCCGATTACGTCGCTAAGGGTGGACACTTCGGTCCGCATAACCTCTATGAGAACCGGCCGGACGGGCTGGTAAGCGATCAGATAATTTTTTCGACCTACCAGAACGCAGGGGTGCGGGTACACGATATCTCAAACGCCCATCAGCCGAAGGAGATCGCAGCGTTCGTCCCGCCGGAGCCGGCGCAACTGGCGGACAAGCGGCCGAACCGCAACAAAGTGATCCAATCGTGTGACGTTTGGGTTGGCTCCGATGGGATTGTATATTCCAACGATTTTAACGGTGGATTATATATCCTGGAGTATAAGGGATAGGCTCAAGCCATGAGGGGTAAAGGCGTTTTCGTGTCATTCGATTAATAACGATTAGTTAGCTTTTTATGGAAACCAGGATTTGAATGAAATTCGAGAGGGTTGCCTGACAATCGCGCCGTATCAGATGATAGAACAGCCATCTAAAACTCATCCAGTTTGAGGTTACCATCTTGTCCCCCATCGACAAACACCACACCAGCGCCCAACAAAATGATTTCGACGCCATCATCATCGGCGCCGGGTTCGCCGGCATGTACATGCTACACAAGCTGCGCGGCCAAGGTCTGCGTGTCCGCGTCTATGAACGCGGTGACGACGTCGGCGGCACCTGGTACTGGAACCGATATCCCGGTGCGCGCTGCGACCTGGAAAGCATGGATTATTCCTATTCCTTCGACGACGACCTACAACAGGACTGGGATTGGCAGGAGAAATACGGCACACAACCTGAACTGCTGAAGTACGCAAGTCACGTGGCCGACAGATTCAAACTCCGCTCCGACATCGTTTTCAAAACTAAAATCAGGAGCGCGCGCTACAACAAAGAAGCGCAAGCGTGGACCATCACGACGGATCAGGGCGACGCGGTATCAACCACTCATTTGATTCTTGCCACGGGCAACTTGTCTACACCACAATTGCCAAAGATCAAGGGGGTCGAGAGCTTCTCCGGGCGAAGGCTGCACACGGGTGCTTGGCCGCATGACCCGGTCAGTTTCAAAGGTCGTCGGGTCGGGATAATTGGCACAGGCTCGTCGGCTATTCAGGCAATTCCCATCATTGCCGATCAGGCGGAACATTTGACCGTCTTCCAACGCACTGCGAACTTCTCGATTCCAGCCCGCCACGGCCCGCTGAGCAAAGCCGACAGCAAGGCTTACAAGGCACGCTACACCGAGCACCGTGCAACGGCCAAAGAGACACCCTTTGGGATTGCCAAGTACAAAACCCCAACACGGTCATGTTGGGATGTGGATGACACCGAACGACAGAACATATACGAAAAGGCCTGGGCCGAGGGCGGACAGGCATTGTTATTCGCCTTCACGGATCTATTGACCGACTCAAAGGCAAACGAAACCGCTGCAGAATTCGTACGCGAACGCATCCGAAAGGCCGTCAACGACCCTGCGGTCGCAGAACTCCTATGCCCGAAGGATCACCCCATAGGCACCAAGCGACTTTGCTTAGATAGCTCCTACTATGAGACCTATAACCGCGGCAACGTCAGCCTGATCGACGTCAAAAACACCCCCATTAGTCATATCGAGGCAGACGCCGTCGTGGTCGGTCACGACAGATACGAAATCGATGACCTGGTTCTTGCAACCGGTTATGACGCCATGACCGGTGTGGCGCGCGACATGGACATCGTTGGGGAAGGGGGAATGGATCTTGCACGCCTATGGGCCGGCGGGCCGCAAACCTATCTCGGTCTCATGGTCGCAAATTTCCCTAACATGTACATGATCACCGGCCCGCAAAGCCCAGGCGTCAAAAGCCAGATGATTCTCTCGATAGAACATCATGTGGAATTGATCGCCGCGATCATCAAGAAGGCGCAGATTCCCGGCAGCGCCACTGTCCGCGTCGAGCAAGATGCCCAAGACGGATGGGTCGAACATAACAACGCGGTCGCCGATTCCACGCTCTATACGGAGGCGGCATCGTGGTATATGGGCTCCAACATTCCTGGGAAGGCGCAAGTGTTTATGCCCTACGTGGGCGGTGTTAAACGCTACCGCGCCTACTGCGACGAAGTGATAAATGACGGGTGGCGGGGGCTCAAGTTTTCGGCTTAGGCTTCAACGCACACAATCTCCGTCAGCACAGATAAAGGATGGTTCACGTTAATGGCTTTGGATCCACAATGTCGCGCCATGCTGGATGTGGTCGCGGAAAACGGCTCGCCCTTCGACCACGAAGACCCAGCTAAGGCCAGAGAGATGATGGCGGCAACTACGCGGCCGGTTCCAGATCCGGACAAACGCTTTGCCGACGTCCATGACGCCCATCTCACTGGCCCGGCGGGCGATATGGCCTATAGGTACTTCCGGCCCAACGACACCCCCGAGACATTGGCGCCATGCATCATCTACTATCACGGCGGCGGTATGGTGTTTGGGACCATCGACAGCCATGACCCGATCTGCCGCGCCATCGCTTTGGCGGCGGATTGCGTGGTGATTTCCATAGACTACCGACTGGCGCCGGAAGACAAGTTCCCTTCTGCCGTGGATGATGCCTGGGCAGCGTACATGGAAATCCGCACCCACGCTGATAACTTCGGTGTTGACCGAAACCGTATAGCCGTTGGTGGCGACAGCGCCGGCGGCAACCTGGCCGCTGTCATCCCTTTGTTGGCGAAAGAAAAAGGGGTACATCAGCCGTGCATGCAATGGCTAGTGTTCCCGGTTACGGATTGGGCCGATACTAACCACGCACCAGCGGGCGGCACTATCGAGCGGTTCGCGGAAGGCTACCTGCTGACCCAAAAGGGGATTGCCTGGATCCAAAGGGAGTACCTCAACTCGGACGCGGACCGGACGGATTGGCGAGCCTCACCATTGCAGTATCAGGACCTGTCCGGCCTCGCACCAGCCTTGATTCAGACCGCTGGATTCGATCCGCTAAAAGACGAAGCAGATGCCTATGCCGCACGTCTGATCAAGGCGGGCGTCGAAGCCGAATTGATCGACTATCCGGGCATGATCCACGGGTTCATACGGGCCATTGGCGTTGTCGACGTAGCGCAGTTGGCTATTGATGAAGCGGCGGTGGTATTCAGGAAGGCCTTCGGTTCCTCTTGATCGACAGTTAGGCAGCAGAGATCAAAATCTCTATATCCGTTCAAAATACCGGTTCGCCAATCGGTTGACGGACGCGTGGAGAACAAGAGTAAAAATGGCAAGCACGATAAGAGCTGCGAACATCAAATCCGTCTTGGCCCGGCCATTCGCGAGCAGCATCAGATATCCCAGCCCCTTTGAAGCACCGACCCATTCACCGATAATCGCGCCAATAGGTGCGTAGACGGCGGCGAGGCGCAAACCGGAGGCAAAGCCCGGCAGCGCGGCCGGGATGCGGATATGCCACATAACCCGCCAACCCTTCACGCCCATGACCCGCGCCAATCCGAGCCATTCGGGATTGGTCCGCATTAGCGCATCGAAAAACGAGGACGTGACCGGGAAATAGATGATAATCAGCGCCATGGCGATCTTCGAGCCAAGCCCGTAACCCAGCCACAAGGTCAGTATCGGCGCCAGCGCAAAGACCGGGATCGCCTGGGAAAACACCAGCATCGGTCGGACCAACACCCGAGCGATTGGCGACGCAGCAAGCCCGATGGCCGACAGTCCACCCAATACAGCACCCAGAACCAATCCGATAAGGACTTCCGCTATCGTGTAAAGCGCGTGCTCAATCAAGAGCACGCGACTTTCCCAGATCGTCTCAGCCACTGACACCGGACCCGGTAAGATGAACTTGGGCCAAGCAGTCAACGCCAAGACCGCCTGCCAGATCGCGACGAGCAGGACCGCCGACGCCAGCCCGGCACACCAGTTCTTCATCTAGATCTCTCTCCAGCCACGGGGGACACGACCAAGACGGCATCCAAGAGGCCCCGTTCCAACCAGAGCGCTTTGCAGAAAACGTCTTCCACCATGGCATAGGCGATTGCGGGTGCGAGGAGCCGAGCAAACTCGTCGATGAATAGATAATCCTGCCTCAGATGTCCTTGCATTTTCCGACCACCTAGTATGCATTTCGCAGCGATGTTGTTGAACGCATGGCAGGTCGCGGCGATCCAGTCTTCGCCGGAGAGGTTTCTCAAATGTTCGCTTGCACGCATGCGTCATCCTCCCTCAAACGGGCTAATAACCCTGCCTGAACCCGCAATACGTCGTCAGCGTCAAAGCGGCGCGGCACCGAGCCGGTAGGCGGCACCACGTCCTCAATTCCGTTCGCCGTCATGACCTTGATTACATGGCCAAGACGCGCGGCCTCGGCTGGGTCATGGGTGACCAGCAACACCGTGCGTCCAACAAGCACCTCGGCGGCCAGTTCCTGCATCTGCGCACGGGTCCTCGCATCTAAGGCGGAGAAGGGTTCATCCAGTAAAACAATCGGTCGGTCCTCCATCAGGGTCCGCGCCAGAGCAACCCGCTGACGTTGACCACCTGAGAGCTGCCCGGGTTTGCTCTGCGATTTTTCCGACAGTTCGACGCGGTTGAGCACCTCGGCCACACGATCGTCGTCGCGCACTTCGCCGCGTAATGTCGCGCCCAGGCAAACGTTCTGCGACACGCTCAGCCAGGGCAACAGAAGATCACTTTGCGCCATCATGGCGACCCGTCCATCCGACTGACCATCGCTGGCGCCAAGCTCACCAATGAAGGAAACCTTGTCGCCAAGACCGGCAAACAATTTCAAGATGGTTGATTTTCCAACTCCACTGGAGCCCAGTAGGCAGGTCCATTGTCCTGCCGCAATCTTTAGTTCAATGGCGTCGAACACAGGCACCGCGCCGAAGGCGGCGCTGCCGCGACAATAAAGCGACGGGGCTGCGCTCACGGGCGCAACCCCATGTCCCAAAATCCAATTTCCAAACGGGTCGCCATATCGAAGTGTTGGCAAAGACTTGCCCAACTGGGGCTTTCCACCGGGTTTGAGCCAAGGCGATCAGCGACAGCTTGATCGATCAAAGCTCCGATCTCGAAGCACACCGACTGATAGTTATCCCCACTGTAGGTATCGATCCAATCCTTATAAGGCGTGGCCCCATGGGTCTCCTTCAAAGTCGCCCCAATTTCCCCATAACCAAACACGCAAGGTGCCAGAGCGGCCATCAAGTCTAAAAAGTCACCGGAATAACCAGCCTCCAGGACATAACGGGTATAAGCTAGGTTTTCTGGTCGCTCCTCTACGGAGAACAATTCCTCTTCGGAAATGCCTGCATCTGCACAGACCTCAATATGGAGCGCGATTTCATCGTTGATCAGCGCGTTTACCGTCGCGGCGCAGAGTCTCATTTCTTCCACGGACCCAGCCTTGGTAATTGCCAGCGCCCAGGCCCGGGAAAAATGGAAAAGAAAAACGTAGTCCTGCGTCAGGTAATGCACGAAGGCGGCCTTTGGCAAACTGCCGTCCCCCACCCCCCTGACAAACGCGTGGTCGGTATAGGCGCGCCAGTTGTCACCGGCAGCCTCTCGCCAGAGCTCGAAGGTCCTTCCGTAACTCATTGCTCGCCCAAATCGACTGCCAGCTTCGAGACTGGTCGGATACCCTCTACCAGTTTCGCATCCGATAAAAATTTCTCAAACCGAGCATAACGCCCTTCGTCCAGGGCCTCCGGACGAAGGGTAAGGCGCGGCAGGGTATCGCTCCAGGCCATCTGATTTAACTTGTCGCGTAATTCTTTCGAAGTCCCGGAGAAAACCTTCCAACTCTCTTCGGGGCGGTTGACGATGTATTGCGTGGCCAACTCGGTGGCGCGCAGGAAACGGCGGATCTTCCCCTTGTCCATGAGCTTAGTATTGGCAATATAGATTAGCTCGTCATAGGTGGGCACGCCTTCCTCTTCGACATAGAAGCACCGTCCCGGCACCTTCTCGATTTCCATCTGATTGAGCTCGAAATTGCGATAAGCGCCGAG
>DFRF01000066.1 GCA_002378125.1 Rhodospirillaceae bacterium UBA3470
GTAACCGCGACGGTATTCGAACTTATCGACTGCCTTCATAAGTCCGATATTGCCTTCCTGGATTAAATCCAGGAACTGCAGGCCGCGGTTGGTGTATTTTTTAGCGATGGAGATCACAAGACGTAAGTTCGCCTCGATCATTTCTTTCTTCGCCTTGGTCGCCTCGCGCTCACCTTTTTGCACCACGCCGACAACGCGGCGGTATTCGGCAATTGGCAAGCCGGCTTCGGCCGTGATTTCGGTGATGCCTTCGCGAATAGTGGTGATGTCGTCCTTGTAGGTCTTAGCGAACTTCTCCCATCCCTTGGACTTCAAACGCACGACCTTACGAAGCCACGCTGGGTCAATTTCGTTACCGCGATACTTATCCAGGAACTCCTCGCGCTTGATTCGGCATTTAGTAGCGATACGAAGCAGTTTGCCTTCGAGGCCGATCAATAGGCGGTTCAACTCGTACATTTGTTCCACCAACTGCTCGATGCGGTTGTTATTCAGATGTACGCCTTCCATTAGATCGACAAGTTCCTGGCGCAGCTTACCGTAGCGTTTTTCCTGGCTCGCCTTGATCTCCCCGGTGCCCTGCATGGCGTCCAGGCGGATCAGTTGGAGTTTGTGGAGCTTTTTGTAGGTCTTATTAATCTGTTCAAAGGTTTCCACCACCTGTGGTGTTAGTTTGGCTTCCATGGCGGCGAGGGACAAGTTAGCCTCCGCGTCCTCATCGTCGTCATCCTCTCCGCTGTCTTCGGCACCTTCACCGCTGCCTTCGGCACCCTCGCCACCATCTCCTTTGGTTTTGCCTTCTTCCGCATACTGTTGCTTCGCAGGAGCTAGTTTCTCGATCGTGTCTTCCGCCGCTTGGCCTTCTTCGCCGTCTTCGTCATCGTTCATGTTGTTTGATCCGGGGCCGCCGCCGTGGGTGGCTTCCAAATCGATAATATCACGAAGCAGCATATCGCCATTCACCAAGGCGTCGTGCCATTGGACCATAGCCTTGATAGTGAGTGGGCTCTCGCAGATGCCGCCAATCATCATGTCGTTACCGGCCTCAATACGCTTCGCGATAGCGATCTCGCCCTCCCGCGACAGCAATTCCACCGATCCCATCTCGCGCAGGTACATGCGTACCGGATCGTCCGTGCGGCCCAGGTCCGCTTCGTTGACGTTGCCACTCGCCCGTTGGCTGTCGTCTTCGGTTGACGCGGAATCGTCAGGCGATTCTGCTTCTGCCTCTTCGTTCTCGACCACGTTAATGCCCATTTCCGATAGCATGGACATGGTGTCTTCGATCTGTTCGGAAGAAACTTGGTCGGGGGGCAGGGCCTTGTTGAGGTCGTCATAGGTGACGTACCCTTTTTCCTTACCTTGGGTGATCATGCTCTTCACCGCGCCGCCAAGCGAATCGATCAGCGGGCTATCGCCACCATCTTCTTGAGAAGCTTGAGCCTGTGCCGCCGCTGTTGCTGCTTTAGCCAATTTATCTACCCCTGAACCAGTGTTCGGCAGTCGTTCCGCCGATCCGGTGGCCTGCGCCAACGGTGTTTTGTCAATTTTTAATCGAGTATTCGCATCGCAAACCCCGAATCATCCAAAGGCGGTGCTGACACTTTCTTCTTCATCCAACCGGATCTTCTGTTTGATCAGAACATTCAGCCGGGCGCGAGCTTCCTCCGACGGATTTTCCTGCGATGCGCGTTTCGCCTCTTCAATCTCCTCAACCAAATCCTGGCGTTGTCTACGTCGAAATAGTTCGTTCCAACCGGACACCGCCTGATCCAATGGCGCTCCGGGTTTCGCAAAACCGTACGCCTCAACATCCAAAATACAGCTCAGTATGCCTTCATGACCATGCCGGATAAGGTGGGTGATTAACGCCCCTCTTTCAAGCCCAGGGTTTTCCGCCAAAGTCTTTAGAACTTCCTGGCGTGTATTGTCAAGCTCAGGAGAGGAAAATCTCATTTTCCCAAGATCTTCGCCGACATCGTCCACGGCTGCGGGATGATTGACGACGACTGCCAAGAGGAGTTCTTCATGGCGTTCCGACGCTGCCTTCACGGGCGCCGTCTCACTGGGCGTGATATGGATATTGGGCCCGCGGGCACCACGTTTGGTCCAGGACCGACGTTGCCTGGAGCGGTAATGGTCGCCGGCGACCTGCTGTGGCCACAAACGTTCACCAAAGACCCGAGAGAAATGCGCCCGCACGATGGGATCCTGTATCTCACGGGTATGTTTGTTGAGCTTGTGCTCCAACGTGGCCCGATCTTCCGCCGCCGACGGTATGCGGCCGCCGGTCTCATTGTGCCATAGCACCTCCGAGAGCGGTAGAGCCGCGTCCAGGATAGCCTTCATCGCCGTCAGCCCTTGGCGGGAAACCAGGGTGTCCGGGTCTTCTCCGGAGGGAAGAACGGCGAACCGAAGACCGAGGCCCGGTTTCAAATGAGGCAGGGCGCGTCCGGCCGCTTTCGCGGCCGCGCGTTGGCCCGCGTTGTCGCCGTCGAAACAAAGTACTGGTTCGGGAACAACTTTCCAAAGGAGCTGAATCTGGTCCTCGGTAAGGGCGGTGCCTAATGGGGCGACCACATGCTCGAATCCGGCCTGAGCCAGGGCGATCACGTCCATGTAGCCCTCGGTGACTAGCATGGTCTCCGCCTTGCGCGCCGCTGGTCCAGCCAAGTGCATGCCGTATAGCGTCGCCCCTTTATGAAATAGAGGCGTTTCTGGCGAATTTAGATATTTTGGTTGGCCCTCCCCCAGGGTTCGCCCGCCAAAGGCGACGACGCGACCGCGTCGGTCGCAAATGGGAAACATCACCCGGCCACGGAAACGGTCATAGAGATCGCCATTGTCAGGTTGGATCAGCAGACCCGCGACAATGGCCTGTTTTGTATCCACGTTTTCGCGAGCGAGGGCGGTGCGCAAATGATGCCGTCCGGGGGGCGCGAAGCCAAGGCGGAAGCGGCGGATGGTCTCTTCGCTCAGGCCGCGCCCAACTAAGTAGTCGTGGGCGGCTTTGCCTTCCGGCATGTGAAGCGCCTTTTCGAAACTTTGCGCCGCTATCTCGGTGACGTCGAGGAGGGTTTGGCGCTGTTTCTGGCTTTCGCTGGATTTTAGTGAATCGCGCGGTACCTCCATGCCTGTTTCCGCTGCCAGCTTCTCGACGGCCTCCGGGAAATTTAGCCCCTCCGTCTCCATAACAAAATCAAAGACGCTGCCGTGGGCCTGGCAGCCAAAGCAATGATAGAATCCCTTTTCCTCGTTGACTGTAAACGACGGCGTCTTTTCTTTATGGAAGGGGCATAGGCCCAAATGCTCACGCCCCTTGCGGGTCAACTTTACCCGCCGACCGATGACATCGACTAGGCCGATCCGACCGCGGAGTTCATCGAGGAATTGTTCGCTAAAGGCCATGCGGCGCAAATGCTCCAGACAGAAAGCAGAAGGCCGATATTAGATAGAACCGCCGATGAAGAAAATCCACTGTGGTGGTGGTTATTTCGCAGTTGCCCACATGCAATTGTGGACAATTATCCAAGTTTGGTCTTCACAGCGCTGCTAGCCTTGCCGAAATCCATCTGTCCGGCGAACTGTTCTTTCAGGGTGCCCATCACCTTGCCCATATCCTTGAGAGTGGTCGCTTCTACATCGGAAATCACACTGTTGACTGCAGCGGCAATCTCGTCGTCGTTCATTTGGGCTGGCAAAAAGCCTTCAATGATCGAGATTTCCTCGGCTTCCTGTTGGGCGAGTTCCATGCGTCCGCCCTTCTCGTAGGCCTCAATGCTGTCACGACGCTGCTTGATCATAGATTGCAGAAGCGACAGCACTTCATCATCGGAAATGCCGTCTGTATTGCCTTTGGAACGAGCCGCAATATCACGGTCCTTGATGGCGGCTTGAATGAGGCGCAAGGTGGAAACCGCGATGGTTTCTTTCCGCTTCATAGCCGCCTTGTAGGTGTTGTTGATTTGCGTGCGCAGCACCGCCAACCTCCCCCGCATATTATTTAGCGAGTCGCAAGAGCTGGACAGTATACCAAATTGTTCAAAATAGCAACTGACTATATATTTTTAACTCATTGAAAACAAAAGGAAATTTTCACAATTTAGTGGCTTGACCTTGGGCAAACGATTGCATAAGAGCCCGTCCCATCGACGGATATGCAAGGTATGCATCACCGATGAATGACATTAGCAAGGCATCAACGCCCGCCGGGTCGAAGGACCGGTCGGGAGATTTTATTGGCGCGCGCCCTGAAGGCGCGGATGCTGCCCTGGTGTTGGCGGATGGCGAGGTGTTCTGGGGGCGGGGCGCCTGGGATCAGCGTCGGCGAAGTGTGCTTCAACACCTCCATGACCGGCTATCAGGAGGTCCTCGCCGCCCCCAGTTATGTGGGCCGGTTGATCTCCTTCACCTTTCCCCATATAGGCAATGTTGGTGTCAATAATAATGTGCCGCACTACACCGCCATGACTGGCGCCGCTGCGGCGGTCGATGGTATTGAGGCGCTCAGTGCGGTGGGGCTTGAAGTTGCGCCATTGCAGGCCTATTTTATTCTCTCGTTCTAAGGGGTTCCCTACTAACCGCGGATCGATCCGGCGTGTACCGGCCAACCGGCACACGATCGGGAATTTTTGGTTTTACAGGTGGACACGAAGATGGATAAGGTACCCATGACCCGCCAGGGTCTGGACTCCCTGGAAGAAGAGTTCAAGCGCCTTCGCAACGAAGAGCGGCCGGCCGTAATTAGGGCGATTGCAGCGGCTCGTGAGCATGGCGATCTTTCCGAGAACGCTGAATATCACGCGGCCCGGGAACGCCAAAGCTTTATCGAAGGTCGGCTGGCGGAACTCGAAGACGTCATCAGTCGCGCCGACGTCATTGACGTGTCAAAACTCTCAGGTAGCGTGGTGCGCTTCGGTGCGACTGTCATGGTTGCCGACGAAGACACGGACGAAAAAATCACCTATCAGATCGTGGGGACTCATGAAGCGGACCTTGATCAGGGTCGTCTGTCTGTAACGTCGCCGCTGGCGCGCGCTATGATCGGCAAGACCGTTGGTGACAGTGTCGAGGTGAATACACCTCGCGGCCCTAGGGGCTACGAAATCTGTGATGTGCAATTTATGTAGGCGTCTACCCGGTTAGGGGGCGTCGGCTTCGGGTCCATCTTCATCGATCGGTATACCAGACAGATTTTTCGCGGTGCGAATTGTCTCAAAGGTCGTTACCGTAGAGACATGGGGGGCTTCCGTTATGCCCATGGTCAGTGAATCTCGCTGGTCCTTGTCTCGTGCAACGACCTTGAGAAGAAAGTCACCGCCGCCGCGAATCATGTGACATTCGCGCACTTCGGACCAGGCATCCATTTGCGTTTCGAAATCCTGTAGAACGTTCTGCGCCTGCGAATTCAGACCGACCAAGGCAAAGAACATTTCTTTGTAATCGAGCAGGGAACCGTCGATATCCGCGTGATATCCTTTAATGTAACCGGCGTCTTCCAGGGCGCGGACCCGGCGGAGGCAAGGTGGCGCCGAAATACCGGCGCGCTGCGAAAGCTGAACATTGGTCATCCGTCCGTCGTCTTGAAGTTCACGGAGTATTCGCCGGTCGATGAGATCCAGTTTGACCCTTTGCATGCTTACCCCCCAATATTCGAAACGTGGACGACCTTATTTGAAATATTATTGCGCAATCATATTACACCGAATTGGGAAATGCGAGGGCGTCGGCCCTTAGTCGAGCGGATTGCAAGCCTGGAACTGATTGCCGATAATCCGTGGCGCATTACTCTGAACCGGACTAGTCTGAGCCCGAGCACCAAAGCAAAGTTCAATTCAAGGCGAATCACTTGTTTTTCCTGATCGGGCCAGTTGCCTATTTCGGAGCGGCGATCTACCTGCGCGCTTCATCTGGGGCTCATGCCTTCGGAGACGTGGGGCGCGACTACCGATGCCTATTATTTTGCGGCGATCGCGCTAATGGGATCGCTAACTATTTGGAATCTGTCGCGCCGGGCATGGCCTATGATTTGAGTTGTACAAAAATACCGGGGATTATCGTGAGCTTCGGTGTGGACTGTCAAGGAAAGCTGGTTCCATGATGTCTGGAGCCGTGTCGGCCGGGCATCCCGCGACTGCCCGGGCGGCCGCAACCATTCTCAATGAAGGCGGAAATGCCTTTGACGCTGTGTTGGCCGGAATGGCGGCGGCCTGCGTTTGTGAACCGGTTTTGTGCTCCTTGGGTGGCGGCGGATTTTTGATGGCAAAGCCCGAAAGTGGGGAGCCACGGATTCTAGATTTTTTTGTGCAAACGCCATTGCGCCATCCCGACGCCAGAACGCGCGACTTCTTCCCCGCGCTTTGCGATTTTGGAGCCATCCAGCAGGAATTTCATATTGGCATGGCGTCCATGGCGACGCCGGGTCTCGCGCGCGGTATGTTTGAGGTCAACAAATTGCTTGGTCGCATGCCTCTCGGTCAAATCCTGGAACCAGCGATAATATTGGCGAAAGAGGGGGTGCCGCTTCATAGGCTGCAGGCCTACATATTTCAGGTTGTCGGGCCTATTTATATGGAGACCGAAGCCAGCCGGGCAATTTTTGAATCTAAGGTCAATCCCGGAAATTTGGTTGGCGAGGGGGATCTCGTTGCGAACCCTCAGTTCGCCGACTTTTTGGATGCTTTGGTTCACGAAGGAGACGATCTTTTCTACCGTGGTGAGATCGCGGCACGCGTGGCCGAGGACTGTCGCGCACAAGGTGGTACGCTAACCCGTAATGATTTTGAGGCGTTCAAACTTGAACACCGCAGGCCCTTGTCTCTTGCGTATGCCGATGCTCAAATCTACACCAATCCCCCGCCATCGACCGGCGGTCTGCTCATTGCGTTTGCCCTCTCCATACTTCGCGACTTAGGCGCGCAAGATGTGGCCTTCGGTTCGTCCACTCATCTTACGGCGTTGGTTCAGGCCATGGCGTTGACTAACGAAGCCAAGATAGAGAGCCGGCTGCATGAAGCGCCTGCCGAAGAAGCGGCAGCGGTATTACTCAGTGAAGAAATGATTGACGCCTATCGCCGGCGCATCGCACCGTATCCGCGTTCGTATCGCGGCACGACCCATATCAGCGTCGTCGACAGCAACGGTAATGCGGCCAGTCTGACCCTGTCCAATGGCGAGGGCTGTGGTTACATCGTCCCCAATACAGGCATGATGATGAACAATATGCTAGGCGAAGAAGACATCAATCCACATGGGTTCCACAATTGGCCGCCGAACACCCGAATGTCTTCAATGATGGCACCAAGCCTCATTGTCGAGCCCACAGGTCGGGTCACGGCGCTTGGGTCGGGCGGCTCCAACCGAATTCGCACAGCTATATTGCAGGTGTTGATCAACATTTTGAACTTCAATATGCCGGTTGAGGATGCGGTATCGAGCCCACGTATTCACTATGAGCCCGACTTGTTGAATGTTGAGCCAGGGTTTCTCGAACCCACCGTTAACTGTCTGTCCAAACACTTTGGCGACATCAAACAATGGGACGAACTAAACTTGTTCTTTGGCGGTGTTCACGCCGTTCGTTCGGATGTCCGGCGCGGGGGGGTTGATGGCGTTGGCGACCCGCGTCGCGGCGGCGTGTCGATCGTCACAGCGTAGACTTGGCTGATGTGACTTGAATTGGTTCGGTAGGAACGTTTCGCGTATCATAGCTTAAGAACGCGATCATCAGTTGTGAGCCGACGATAATCGGCAGGGCGGCAAGCAGGACGGTACCTGCCGACGCATTGACGCCTGTAGTTTCGCTCTCGATCCAATTGATCAATCCAAAGACGATGCCGAAAAGTAACAACAGCTTACCCAGGATCAACTGGAGCGTCGCGACGTTGGTTTCGCGCAAGAAGTAGGTGATGAAGATTCGCCGGTATGTGTTGACATAATGTTTCAACATGAATTCTGGCACGATCGTTGGAATTCGAATGCCGCTGGTCTCATTTCCGTAATGGGCCTGCATTGGTATATCGCGCACTACGGCCCGAAGAAGCCCTAGGTGAAACAGCATGTCCGATTCGAAAAAATAACCCTTGGAAATCTCGGAAAGCGGAAGCGCGCGTGCAGGGTCTGCGTGGATGGCCGTGAAACCGTTCGTGGGGTCGAAGATATTCCAATACCCGCTGGAGAGCTTTGACGCAAAGGACAGCACGAAGTTGCCGAACAGCCGGCTTTTTGGCATTCCTGAAACGCTGCCCAAGGCGTGGAAGCGATTTCCTTTCACGTAGTCCGCGTCCCCCTTGATGAGCGGCGTCACCAGGGCCGGAATGAAGGACGGCGCCATCTGACCATCGCCATCCAGCTTAACGATGTATCGCGCACCGTCATCCAAGGCCTTGCGATAGCCCGCTATGGTCGCGCCACCAACCCCGAGATTGCGTTCGTTCGTCAAAACTTCGACACGTTCGTCCGTACAATTCTCGCGGACAAACTCGCCGGTCTTTTCTGGGCAGGCATCGTCGACCACGTAAATATGTTGTATTTCCGGTCCGATTTCGGCTAGGACATCAAGAATATGGGACCGCTCCCGATAACAAGGGACGACGATCGCAATTCCGCTGCCCGCCATACCGTCGTCGCGGAAAGAGGCCTGTAACGGTTTCGAAGATGCAGATGTCATGATCTAGCCTTTCGAGACGGGGATGTATAACAAATTTAGTTCAGCATCTGGGTTATTCACAAGAATTGACGCTGATGTATATAAGCCATTGCAGATACGCTCGCATTCGAAAACGATTGGCGCTAACATAAATTAAGCTTAGGGGGTAGGCTCCCCCCATTATCGGCGGGGATATCTGGCCATGCCGGATCGAGATACAGAAAACTTGGAGGGTATCGCATTACTGTGCGATCTCCCGCAACGCGCGTTGATAGACGCTGCCAAAAACTGCCGATGGCGCAGTTATGGCGCGAACGAGCAAATCATCGACCGCCAAAGTGAAGCCACGGACGTGTTTTTTGTCCGCGAAGGCTGCGCGCGCGTGGTCAATTATTCGATTTCTGGACGCGAAATCACACTTGATGACATTGGTTGCGGTGGTCATTTCGGCGAGCTAGCTGCCATTGACGGCCAGCCGAGATCCGCGAGTGTAATGGCGCTGACCCATTGCTCTGTAGCGATCATGACACAGGAACGGTTTCTTGATCTTGTTGACCAGAACCCAAGCGTTGCCCTGAAAGTCATGCGCGGGCTTGCGTCAATAATTCGAAATTCGACTGAGCGGATCATGGATTTGAGTACCTTGGCAGCGAACAACCGCGTGCAGGCCGATTTGCTGCGCCAGGCCTTGAATAATCTCAATGGTGACAATTCGGCCTCAATCTCGCCAATTCCGGTGCACGCCGATATTGCTAGTCGGGTCAGTACAACGCGCGAAACGGTTGCGCGCGTGATGAATGATTTGGCGCGACAAGGCATTGTCGAACGGCAAAAAAATATATTTGTCGTCCAGGACGTTAATCGGCTCCAGGAGATGATCGACGAAGTCCGGGGCGAATAGGGGCTATTCCTCGTATCGACAGCTATTTCCGGCCTTAAATCGAATACATCGCGTTCAATTGACTTGGCTCATCTAGTGTAACAACCTGCCAAGATTTCGTCGCAGCTTACATCGGCGGGCGAAAGGGGAAGGTTTGGCCGAAGTGATGGACAATCATCTGTCGACGAGCCTCAGACAGCAGGGGGGCGCAAAACATGGTAAAAAAAATTTTGATTGTTGAGGACAATGATCTCCATATGAAGCTGTTCAACGACCTGCTCCAAGCCCACGGTTATGAAACCTTACAGACCATGGACGGTCGTCACGTGTTGAAGTTGGCGCGGGAGAATAGGCCGGACTTGATTTTGTTGGATATCCAGCTTCCCGACATTTCCGGGCTAGAGGTGACAAAAATGCTGAAGGCGGACGACGACCTTAAAGAGATTCCTGTCGTCGCGGTTACTGCCTTCGCCATGAAAGGTGATGAGGAAAAGATTCGCAAAGGCGGTTGTGACGGTTACATAGCGAAACCAATTTCCGTACCCACATTTCTAGCCACGATCGCAAAATTCTTCAACTGAGTATGCGTCATAATGGCAGCGAACCAATAAACCTCGACAACAGACCTTTTTTGTACGCACGTACAAATCGCGCGAAGCTTTATTTAATCTTTGCTTCTTTGAACATCACGTGTTTACGCGCGACGGGGTCGTATTTTCGGAATTCCATTTTCTCAGTCAGATTCCGTGGATTTTTCTTGGTCACGTAGTAGTAACCGGTACCCGCTGTGCTCTCGAGCTTGATTAGAATTGTCGCTGGCTTCGCCATAGTGTCGCTCCAACGGAGAGTAGAATATGCATTCAGCGGCGCAAGATACAGCGTGAGACAAGGCTGTCAAGCGATGGTGGTCTATTTCCAGGCCTGACTTTCCCGACCGGTCAGTTCGATAGCTTGGGCATAGAGACGGGGTTTAGAGAGAATCAATTCCGCGATGCGTCGCTCTACTGTAGATTTGCGGCGCTCCGACGCGCAAGCTTGGCGCAATGCCTTACGCGATTCCTTTTCATCGATAAGAGATCGACGCCAAGAGGCATAGGCCGCCTGGATTTCAGGTTTGTTTAGTTCGAACCGTTCCAGGGCGGCTCGAGGGCCGCCCGAGAGGCCGCTGGTGCAAACGGTGGGCCGAACGCCCAATCCATGCAGGGCATAACCCGAAGGTGTGATGAAACGGGACCAGGTTAGGGCCACCTCCCCGTCGTTGGGGAGGCGGACGACCGTTTGAACCGTGCCCTTGCCAAACGAAGATGTCCCGACCACAACCGCACGACGGCGATCTTGCAGCGCCGCTGCAACAATTTCTGATGCGGATGCCGATTTCCCGTCCACAAGCACAACGATGGGAAGGCCTTCGGCTAGGTCTCGTCCTCCGGCCTCGTAGTGATGCAAGCTATCCGGATGCCGGCCGCGGGTGGAAACAATTTGTCCATGGGTCAACAGGAGATCTGCCACCTTGACAGATTGTTTCAAAAGGCCTCCGGGATTGCCGCGAAGATCGACGATCAAGCCTTTGAGGTCATTATCGGCCATTTGGCTTATCTTCCGTAGGGCTTTGGCGACGCCTTCCGCCGTCGCCTGGTTGAAACTGCTGATCTTTATGTATCCAATATTTTTATCCACTTGGATGGTTACTGTGTTCGGAACTATAAGTTGGCGGGCAATGGTGAAGTCGAAATGTTGGTCTTTCGAAGCCCTGTAGATACGGACACTAACATCTGAGTGGGCTGGACCGCGAAGATGATTGAGCAAGTCGCGTAATTTCGTGCGGTGGACGTCCGTGTCGTCGATGCGGGTAATTTTGTCACCAACCTTAATGCCCGCCCGTGCGGCAGGTGAGTTACTTCGAACCTTGATGACTTCGGGGTTGCCGCTGACTACCTTGAGTTGAATGCCGATTCCGCCAGACCCCTCGCGCCGTGCCCGATTGCGTTTGGCTTCAGCGGCGCCCGCATAACGTGAAAACACGTCGAGGTCGGCGAGTACGCCATCGAAAACTGCCTCGTATATCTTCTCGTCCCCCGCGCTGTTGAGAAGTGATGATCGCCGGCGGGCTTTTTGTTCAAAAGTTGCTGTGATCGTTCCCCAGCCTTGCGCATCCATCGCGGCAGGCGCTTCGGCCGATGCGATTTCCTGGCCATCGAGCAAGAGCCTTACATTGTCGTCGTGGCGTTCTGCTTGAAGGGAGGGATCAATCGATGTAAGGCCCTCGAGACCGCCAACGGCGATATCATCGACCTGAAGTGGACGGATGTATTTTTCAGAAATGTTTCGAAACCCTGCGGTGTAGACCTCAACATGACGGGTGAGGTTTGCCGTCGAAACGGGTTCGGGCTTCGATGCATTTGGCCCCGTGCAGCCAGCCAGGGTGACTGCCAGGGCCAACGCCAGAGCAGAAAACTTTATTGGCGAGCCTAATTTCATAGCTCAATTGTCTATCAAATCATCAGAAAGGTCACCCGATTACTCGCAGGAAAGGCGAGGGCAGGCATTCAAGAACGTCTGCGGCCGCGCCGTCGTTTTGGACCGCGGCGGCGATCTGAGACGCGATTTTTTCGGCGTTCTGGTCGATTGGACAACGCCGTTTGCTCGCCGTCCACCAAGGTCATTATAAGTCCGCCTGTCAACGGCATGGCTTCTTCCAGCCGAACCTCCAATTCTTGCGCCAGCCCAAACACTAGGCCATGAGATGTTCCCGTGAGGGTGTGAAGGATCGGGTCGTGATCATAATAGTCGTTCGGCAGCGTCCGAATCGGAACCAATCCGTCGGCGCCAGTCTCCTGCAGCGTGACGAACAGTCCGGCGCGACTGACGCCGTTGACGCGGGCTGCAAATTCCGCCCCGATTTGATCGGCCAGATAGAGCGCTGTGAACCGGTCGGCGGCGTCGCGCTCTGCCTTCGCTGCTCGACGTTCCGTTGCTGAGATGTGTCCCGCTAGATCTTCGAAGTCTTCTCCGTGGTTGTCGAGGCCCCCTGCGCCTAGCTTCAATCCGCTTACAAGTGCCCGGTGTACCAATAAGTCGGCGTAGCGGCGGATTGGCGAAGTAAAGTGGGCGTAATGGCGAAGGGCGAGACCGAAGTGACCGATATTGTGTGGACTGTATTCGGCTTGGGCCTGACTGCGTAGGATCATCTGGTTAACCATGTGTGCCTCGGGCTCTCCCTCAACCGAACTCAGGATTTGATTGAATTGCCTCGGCTGTGGGACTTGGCCTTTGGCGCTTTGTAGATCAAGCGAGCGCAAAAACTGGTTCAAGGCGTCGGCTTTTTCCTTCGAAGGCCGATCATGGATGCGATACATACAAGGCTGGCGTTGTTTTTCCAGTGTCTCCGCGGCTGCCACGTTGGCGGTGATCATGAATTCTTCGATGAGTCGGTGACTATCCAGGCGCTTGCGTTTCGTGATGGCGCGCACCGTGCCGCCATCTGACATCTCGATGCGTCGCTCAGGGACATCGAGTTCGAGTGGGCTCCGGCAATTCCTGGATTTCAACAAGGTTGCGAAGGCGCCATAAAGGGGTTCAATAACCGTTGCCATAAGGGGTGCTGTCTGACCGTCGGGGCGACCATCATGGGCAGTCTGAACTTCTGAATACGTCAAACGGGCGGTCGATTTCATAAGACCACGGACGAAGTTGTGCCGCGTCAGCCCGCCATCCGACGCGATCCACATATGGACTGCCAGGCAGGGCCTGTTCTCGCCGGGCCGCAATGAACAAAGCCCGTTGGACAGGGCTTCGGGAAGCATGGGAACCACACGGTCCGGAAAGTAAACAGAGTTTCCGCGTTCTCGGGCATCGTGGTCCAAGGGGCTTCCCGGCCGCACATACCAAGAGACGTCTGCGATAGCGACTATGATATGCCAACCGCCGTCGACGTTGGGATCCGGCTCCGCCCATACGGCATCATCAAAATCCCGCGCGTCGGCGCCGTCGATGGTAACGAACGGAATATTCCGTAGGTCCATGCGTCCCTCAAGCGCCACTTCGTCCGCGCCATCGGCATCGACAAGGCTCTCTTTGGAGAACGTATCTGGAATGTTGTTCTCGTGAACAGCGATGGCGCTGATGTTCGACTGACCATCGGCGTGTCCCAGGCGCTCGACGATTCTGACCTGACGAAGCCCTAGATGCTTGCCGCGAATGACCTCGGCCCTTACCAGTTCCCCTTGACGGACGCCCAAGTCGTAATCGTTGGGGACAATGAATTCGCTTTTTTGGCGTTTGTCGGTTGGTTGCAGCCGGCCTCCATCTCGACCGAGATGATAGACACCCAGGACTTTTGCCGGCGCTGACGCCAACCGCCGAATAGTCTTTGCTTTGTATTCCAGGTCGTTCAATTTGGTAAGCCGTGCGAGAACCCTGTCGCCGATACCAAGTGCCGGCTGACCTTTCCGTTCTGGGGCCATGTAGATTCTTGGTGGTGGGACATCGTCGGGCCATGGCGTTGGAGTGGCCATCAGATCGCCGTGTTGGTCCAGCCTGGAAATATTCAGGACGGAGACTTCGGGTAATGTGCCAACGTCTGCGTACTTTCGACCCCGCCTGCGTTGCAAGCTCCCGTCGATGGTAAGCTGGCGAAGCAATTTTTTCAGTTCGCGTTTTTGTTCGGCGTCAAGGTTGAAGGCCCGAGCAATCTCGCGTTTACCCACGTATCCGGGTTTCTCGTTTATGAACTCAAGCACCGCTTCGCGCGTTGGAAACGGCGCAGATGTTTTTCGATTCTCGGCCAAAGGATTGATCTCTGACGTCAGGTATCGACTGATTTTCGTTGGCTAGTCGACTTTTTGCCACCCTTATTCTTCTTCGCGGCTTTGGCTTTGAGTAAGGCCACGGCTTGTTCGATGGTTACCGAGTCCTTGTCCATGTCTTTCGGCAACGTTGCCATCAATCTCCCGTGTTGCACGTAGGGACCCCAGCGGCCTTGACGTTGGGTGATTGGCTTTTTGTCTTTTGGATGTTTGCCAATTTCTCGGGGCGGGTCCTTGCGCGGCGCGTTGGCCATGAGGTGAATAGCTCGGTTGAGCCCGATGGTCAGAACATCGTCGTCACCCTTCAGAGACACGTAGGTGCCGCCGAGTTTGATATAGGGCCCAAACCGGCCGATGGCGGCGGTAATCATCTCGCCTGTTTCGGGGTCCGGCCCCACATCGCGCGGAAGTGCAAGCAAGCCCAGAGCTATCTGCAGGTCGATAGTGGATGGGTCTAAGTTCTTTGGGACGGAACCACGCTTCGGCTTCGTTTTCTTTGTCTTGGGTTTCTTGCCCTTCGTCTCGACGACAATCTCTTCGACTTCTCCCAGTTGCACATACCAGCCGTACGGACCCTTGCGAAGGGTCACCATAAGGTTTGTCTCTGGGTCCAAGCCAAGCTCCTTCGGCTCACCGTTTCCACTGGCGTCTTCAGATCCGTCAGAGACCTCGAGCGGCCGGGTGAAACGGCAATCGGGATAGTTGGAACATCCGATGAATGCACCGAATTTTCCAAGCTTCAGGTTCAATCGGCCATCCGCGCAGGAGGGGCACTTACGCGGATCCTTTCCATTGCCCGTATCGCGAAAGAAATGGGGACCCAAAAGGGTATCTAGATTATCAAGGACCTCTGAAATCCGCAGATCTTTGGTTTCGTTCACGGCTTCCGAAAATGCATCCCAGAAATCGCGAAGCAACGTTTTCCAATCCACGCGGCCGCCTGAAATGTCATCAAGCTTCTCTTCAAGATCAGCGGTAAAATCATAAGCCACGTAGCGGGTGAAGAAGCTTTCAAGAAATGCTGTCACCAACCTGCCACGGTCTTCCGGTTCAAACCGGCGCTTTTCCAACCGCACATAGTTGCGGTCTTGAAGGACTGTGATAATGCTGGCGTAAGTGGATGGGCGGCCAATGCCCAGTTCCTCCAGCGTCTTCACCAGAGAGGCTTCGGAATACCGTGGCGGCGGTTGGGTAAAGTGCTGTTCCGGTGTCACCTGACGGCGTTCCACCGCATCGCCTTCATTCAACGGCGGCAAAATCCGATCTTCGCTCACAGATGCGGTATCCGAAGTTGCTTCTTTGTCGCTTTCGTCGCGCCCTTCTTGGTACAGACGGAGGAAACCGTCAAAAGCGATCACGGATCCCGTGGCGCGCAACGCCACCTGATTGTCGGGGGCGCCCATCTCAACGGCTACCTGGTCCAGGACGGCGGATTCCATCTGGCTCGCGATGGTGCGCTTCCAAATGAGTTCGTAAAGTCGCTTTTGGTCATCATCCAAATAGGGGGCAACATCGGTGGGCCGCCTCTTGAGGTCCGTTGGGCGAACCGCTTCGTGAGCCTCTTGCGCATTTTTGGCTTTTGATTTGTAGACCCGTGGCGAGCCGGGGACGTAGGCTTCCCCGTAATCTCGTCCAATCAATGCACGGCTACTAGCAACGGCTTCGTTGGCGATCTGAACGCCATCCGTACGCATGTAAGTGATCAAACCGACCGTTTCACCATCAAGTTGTATCCCTTCATACAGCCGCTGCGCGATCTGCATTGTGCGACGCGCACCAAAACGTAGTTTGCGCGATGCTTCCTGCTGAAGCGTTGATGTTGTGAAGGGCGGAGCAGGATGGCGCCGCGTCTTCTTTCGCTCGATCTTCTGAACACTGAATGTACGTGCTTCAATTGCAGTGACCGCAGCCATGGCCGCGGAATTGTCCCCGAGGTCCATCTTATCGAGTTTCTCGCCATTCAAATGGGTTAATCCGGCCTCGAATGTGGCGCCGCTGGGCGAAGCCATGAGCGCCTTGATCGACCAGTATTCGCGCGGCACGAAATTCTCAATCTCGGTCTCGCGTTCACAGATCAGGCGGAGTGCCACCGATTGGACGCGGCCAGCTGAGCGGCTACCGGGTAACTTCCGCCATAGAACGGGAGAGAGCGTGAACCCGACCAAGTAATCCAAGGCACGACGCGCTAAATAGGCTTCGATCAGTTCGTTGTCCAGTTCCCGCGGTGTTTCAAAGGCTGCCAAGATGGCGTCCTTCGTAATCTCGTTGAAAACAACTCGTTTAACTTCAACCGTCTGAAGAGCCTTCGTTTCGTTGAGGATCTCCTGTACATGCCAGGAAATGGCTTCACCCTCGCGGTCAGGGTCAGTGGCCAGATAGAGGCGATCGGCGCTCTTAAGCGCCTTGGCGATCTCGCGAACATGCTTTTGGGATTTGTTGTCGATCTCCCAACTCATGGAGAAGTTGTCATCAGGACGGACCGATCCATCTTTCGGCGGCAGGTCGCGGACATGTCCATAGCTGGCGAGAACGGTATAATCGCTACCCAAGTACTTATTAATGGTTTTTGCTTTCGCCGGGGACTCGACAACGACAACACTGCTCATGGCAACTCTAATCCATCACAAAAATCACGTTTACTTATCCGCTCGGCACGGGAGAATTGGCACTTCGGGCGGCAATGTCAACTGACGATCTGTTTTGCTACACACCCGCCTCATGAAAGTTTGTGACGTTTACAGGACTTTTAGCCCATCAAGACGAGATTGATTTTATCATAGTAAATCAATGGGTTCAGAGTAAAGTGTAGGCATGTCGAGAAACGATGTTAAGGAATCACAAATCATCGCCAATCTTTGTGGTGAATTTCTCGAAGATGCGCGTCAACGTTTGGTTCAGATGATGGATATTCGCGAGAACGCAATGCGTTAGGCAAACCCCGAGCCGTGGAATTCAGCCTTCCGAGGGGGAACTTGCCTTTTTGCCTAAGCGACTTTCCTGGCCGCGCATCAAGCGGATAATGTTATCCCGATGGCGAATGAAAGCCAACAACACCAGCCCGACCGCCAAATAGGTGACAGGTCGAGTGGCCAGGTACTCGGCGAAGACAACCGACGCTGCGAGCGCGCCCAAGGATGCCAGTGAGGAGTATCGGAACATGCCGGCGATTAGCAGCCACGCGGCACAGGTTGCCACGACCACATGCCACGACGCGACGAGTAACACGCCCAATGTGGTGGCCACGCCTTTGCCACCACGAAATCTTAACCAGACTGGGAAATTATGGCCAAGAACCGCACTGAAGCCGGCGATCAAGCCCGCTTCAAAGTCCCAGTAGGCCATAACCGCCCACGCCGCCGCCGCCCCCTTGCTACAATCCAAAATGACCGTCAAGAGCGCCAGGGCTTTGTTCCCGGTGCGCAGAACGTTGGTTGCGCCGATGTTGCCGCTACCGATCAGGCGGATATCCCCGAAGCCGGCCATTCGGGTGATCACCAGACCGAAGGGGATCGATCCGAGTAAATACCCGCCGACGGCGGCGGCAAAAAAAGTGTGCATATCGCTCAAGGCTTATCTCCTAGTTCAAAGACCGAGCGTCCATCGATGACGGTGCGTAACACCTGACCCTGTACGGGCCGGCCATCGAACGGGGAATTCTTGGACTTTGAATGGAGTTTATCGTCCGTGACTTTCCAGCCTTTGTCCGGATTGAAAATCATTAGATCCGCTGGCGCGCCGGATTCTAGGCGGCCAGCGCGAAGGCCCAATAGTTTGGCCGGTTTTGACGTTATCAAACCGAGCGCCGTCAACAGGTCAAGATGGCCATTGTGAACCAGTTCAAGGGTGACTGGAAGAAGTGTTTCCAGGCCTGTGCCGCCAAATGCCGCCTCACTGAAGGGGAGACGCTTGGCCTCTTCATCCTGGGGTAGATGGTCTGAAGCGACCACGTCGATGGTCCCGTCGACCAGACCTGCGACCACCGCCTGACGGTCGCTTTCGGCGCGCAGGGGCGGTGCCAACTTGGCGAACGTCCGGTAATCGCCGATGGCCAACTCGTTGAGGGCGAAGTAGGGCGGCGCGGTATCACAGGTAACCTTAACGCCGCGCGCACGGGCTTGACGGATGACTTCAATGGCCGGAGCCGTGGATATGTGGGCGAAGTGAATACGCCCGCCGGTCATGTCGGCAAGCCGTATGTCGCGCTCCACCATGATGACTTCAGCCTCGACCGGGATTCCAGCCAATCCTAGTCGCGTTGCGGTCTCCCCGGCGTTCATGACGCCGTCCACGGTCAGCGATGGTTCCTCTGCGTGCTGAACGATCAGCAAATCAAACGTGCTCGCGTACGACAAAGCCCGGGACATGATCTGGGCGTCCACCAAGGCTTTTATACCATCCGTGAAGGCGACCGCGCCGGCCTCGGCCAGCATGGCCATTTCCGTGATCTGCTTTCCCGCCAAGCCGCGGGTGATCGCCCCGTAGCAATAAACCTTCGCCAAGCCATGTTTGCGAGCCCGGCGAGCGACGAACTCAACCGTCGACATGTCGTCGATAACGGGTTCTGTGTTTGGCAGGCAGACCATTGTGGTTACCCCACCGGCGACCGCCGCGCGTCCGGCCGTTGCCAGTGTTTCCTTGTGTTCCTCGCCCGGCTCCCCCGTATGCATCCGAATATCGACAAGGCCGGGAGCAAGGCACGCGCCCAAGCAGTCGACATTTTTGACGTTCTGCGGGACGCCGTTCTCGAAGAGGCCAGGCTGGGCTTCGACGATCGTCTCGCCCTCCGTCAGTACAGCACCTCGGGCATCCAGCCCGCTTGCCGGATCGATTAGCCGTGCATTGGTATAGGCAATCATGCCCGGCGTATCGTCGCGTCCCGTCATCTATATATTCCTCGCTCCGGTACGGTCGAGGTTTTCAGTCAGGATTTCTAGGCAGCCCATGCGCACGGCCACGCCCATTTCGACTTGCTCGCGGATGACGCTGCGGCCAAAGTCATCGGCTACCTCCGCGTCGATCTCAACGCCCCGGTTCATAGGGCCCGGATGCATGATTAAGGCGTCCGCCTTGGCGTTGGCCAACTTCATGTAATCAAGGCCGAAGAAGGCGAAGTATTCGCGCACGGAGGGGAAGAAGCTACCGTGCATGCGTTCCTGTTGGAGCCGCAGCATCATCACAATATCGCAATCCATCAGGCCCAGGGTCATGTCATGGAACACTTCGACACCAAGTTGTTCGACGCCTATGGGGATCAGTGTCGCCGGCGCGATCAGGCGTACGCGGGCGCCCATGGTGTTCAGCAGATGAATGTTCGATCGCGCCACACGGGAATGCAGAATGTCGCCGCATATGGCAACGGTCAGCCCCTGGAGCTTTCCGCGCCGCCGCCGGATGGTCAGTGCGTCCAGAAGCGCCTGGGTCGGGTGCTCGTGCGAACCGTCACCGCCGTTGATGACGGCGCAGTTCACTTTCTCCGACAGAAGCTTCGCGGCGCCCGAGGACGGGTGGCGCACGCAGAGTACGTCCGGATGCATGGCATTCAAGGTCATGGCCGTGTCGATCAGGGTTTCACCTTTTTTGATCGAGCTCGTGGAGACGGACATGTTGATCACATCCCCACCGAGCCGCTTGCCTGCCAATTCAAAAGACGTGCGCGTTCGGGTCGAGTTTTCGAAGAACAGGTTGATGATCGTCCGGCCGCGTAGCAGGGACTTCTTCTTGTCCGCTTGACGATTTTGTTCAACGTATGACTCGGAACGATCCAGGAGCGCCGTAATTTCGTCGGGGGAAAGACCTTCAATACCGAGAATATGACGGTGGGGGTAAGTGGATGAAGCCGCCGCGTCGCTCATAGAGGAGCACTATAGGATTGCCGCCACACCCAGGCAAGCGCAGTTTCCGTCCCTCGCTCTTAAGCGCCATGACGGTTTTTGTCTCAGTGCCTGTGCGGGTGCGTCGTCGTCAAGGTCCTGGCTCGGCCAGCAGGCCACGCCCTGTCACAGCCTACAGAGGCCACATGTATTCGCATGCATCCATCGCCTCACTCTCCAGATCATGCCGCTCGAGTTTGATTTTAAGAGGCTCTTTAACAATTGCCGGACAGCAATAAATATCCGCTATCAATCGGCGGCCTGCTCCATCAATGGCATTTTGCGGTAGAATTGCCAAAGCATGATCGCCGCCGCCGTCCGATAGGGCGCCCAGCGTTCGGCGATGACCCGGAGTTCCTTTATGGAAGGCCGTTCCTGTAAGCCCATAAGGTTCTTGGCCGCCACCTGGATGGCCAGATCGCCCGCCGGCATGATGTCCGGCCGGCCCATGGCGAACATGAGATAGATCTCCGCGGTCCATGTGCCGACCCCCTTCACCTGGGTGAGTTGGGCAGCCGCCGTGTCGTCATCGAGCTTGTGAAGCGCCTCCAGGTCGAGATCGCCCGAGCGGATTGCCTTTGCTAGTTCCCGGGCATAGCGGATTTTTTGTCCCGACAGGCCACATTCCTGAAGTGTATGTTCCTGCACGGCCAGAACGCGCGCCGCCGTGATGTCGGTCAACCGCTTTTCCAGCTTGGCCCAGATGGCCGCCCCCGCATGCACGGAAATCTGCTGGTCAATAATGATCCGGAGCAGGGTTCGAAAGCCCCCCTCGCGGTCCCGGGCTGGTGGCATGCCGCCGACGCTGTAGGCGTGTTCCATATGACCACATTGCTTGCGAAGGGCGCGCACGTGGCGCGGTATGGTGTGTTTAGTGAGCTTTCGGGGCTTGCCCATCAGCGGAGTTCCTCGACGGGCGTCACGCCAAAGACCTTGAGGCCTGAAGAGATAACCGTTGCCACGCTCTGGACCAGCGCTAGACGCGCTAGCGTCCGTACCTTGTCGTCCTCATGAATGAACCGAAGGCGCGCATCGTCCTTGCCCTTGTTCCAGAGCCCATGGAAGCATTCCGCCAAGTCGTGGAGGTAGTAGGCCACTCGATGCGGCTCGCGCGCCTCGGCCGCACTGTCAATGAGCCTGGGCCAGCTTGCCATCTGCTTAATCAGTTCCATTTCCGCTGGATCGTCCAAGGATGTCATGTCTGCCCCGGCCAATGCTGCCAACGTTAGTTCGTCGTCGTCGAACAGCTCGGCAGCGTTGCGCAGCACCGAACGGCAGCGCGCATGCGCGTACTGCACATAAAACACCGGGTTGTCACGGGTCTGTTCCAGCACTTTGTCCAGGTCGAACTCCATCTGCGAATCCTGCTTGCGGGTCAGCATTATAAACCGCACCACATCGCGCCCAGCCTCGTCGATAAGTTCGCGCAGCGTGACGAAGTTGCCGGCCCGCTTGCTCATGCGCAAGGGCTTCCCGTCCTTCTTCAGGTGGACCATCTGACAGAGCTTGACGTCCAGGTCCGCCGCGCCGCCGCTGATGGCCGTGACGGCGGCTTTCATTCGCTTCACGTAGCCGCCGTGATCGGCGCCGAATATGTCTACCATGATTGGGAAGCCGCGCTTGAACTTATCATAGTGGTTGGCGATATCGTTGGCGAAATAGGTCCAACTCCCATCCGATTTCTTTAATGGCCGGTCCACATCGTCGCCGAATTCAGACGCCTTGAACAAGGTCTGGGGGCGAGGTTCCCAATCTTCAAGTTTCTTCCCCTTCGGTGGCTCTAGCACGCCCGTGTAGATCAAGCCCTTTTGGTCAAGGGAGGAGAACATGTCCTCCACCGCGCCGGCGTCGACCAAGTCGCGTTCGGACGTGAACACGTCTTGCTCGATGCCCAGTGCGGACAGGTCCGCCTTCACCGTATCCATCATACGTTCGATGGCGAAGTCCCGAAACAGGGTTAGCCACGACGCTTCATCCGCTTCCTTGAAGGCGTCGCCGTATTCGGCGGCCAAGGCGGCGCCCACGGGGATCATGTAGTCGCCCGGATAGAGGCCTTCGGGGATTTCGCCGATATCCTCGCCGAGGGCCTCCCGATAGCGGAGATGTGCTGAGCGGGCCAGGGCCTCTACCTGGGCGCCGGCGTCGTTGATGTAGTATTCCGTAGTCACATCGAACCCTGCCTTCGCCATCAGCTTCGCCAGCGCGTCGCCGATCACCGCGCCCCGCGCATGTGCCACGTGCAGGGGGCCTGTGGGGTTCGCGGAGACGTATTCCACGTTTACCTTGGCGCCGCCGCCGAAATCAGAATCACCGTAGGCCGTGCCTGTATTTAGGATATCCGCCAATATCCCGCGCCATTTGTGGGCCGCCAGGGTCAAATTGATGAAACCGGGGCCCGCCACTTTCACCTCTGTGACCGTGTCCAGCGCGCCCAAGCGCGCCGCCAAGTGTTCGGCAATATCGCGGGGCTGCATCTTCGCGGACTTCGCTAGCACCATCGCGGCATTGGTAGAGATGTCGCCGTGGCCGGCCTCGCGCGGCGGTTCGGCGCTGATCTTGGACGTGTCTAGGTCGGCGGGTAGGATGCCGTCGGTTCCCAATTCGGCGATGGTGGCCCGGATATTGGCCAGGAAAGATTGATGAATATTCATGCGGGCCTCAAGAGCGGGCGTGATGGGCGGAAACGCGAACTGAGCGGGTGATACGTCATCCCTCAAGCAGGATCAAGGTTCCCGGTGCCGGACCTGTCCGTCAATGGACCCCCGGGGTTGCTGCACGACCACAGTCCGTGCGACGGTTCCAACAATTAAAGAGGAAATACATGACGGGCATCAACAACAAAGCGTTCACGAAGCGTCTCGAGCAGTTGCGCGACGTAGTGCAGCGCGATTCTGAACTGACGGAGAAAGAGCGCAAGCCCGTGGCCCTTGACCAGTCAATGGTCGGACGCCTGTCGCGAATGGACGCGCTCCAGAACCAAGCCATGGCCCTGGAAGCCGAACGCCGCCGCGGCGTCGAGTTGCAGCGCATCGACGCGGCGCTGGCCCGCATCGAGGAAGGTGAGTTCGGTTATTGTGCCGCCTGCGGCGACGACATTGAGGCGAAGCGCCTGGATCACGACCCGACGGTCCCTAATTGCATCAGCTGTGCCCGTGGGGCGGATTGAGTCCGCCCGACGCCATTCAAGCCCGGTTAATTGTCGCGCCGATGAACTGACGGACCAAGCCCCTGATCTTGGGGAGTAGCACGGCATTGACAAAAGTTTCACCGGATCAATCGGTTCGAATCACCTTGCAAGCTTATGTTTGCTGAATTATTCGTGTCGCAGCTTTTTTTCAGCCGGTCCGCCGGGAGCTAACGCCGCGTTGCGACTAGGCTGCCTTCAACCTCAAAGCGTCGGAATGGTTATGAGCTTGTACACAGATTACCTCATCCAGATCGAAGAGCGGAAAAACCAGAACCTGAGCCCCAAGCCGATCGAGGACGGCGCGCTGGTCGCGGAGATTATCGCTCACATTCAAGATGTCGACCACGAGCACCGAAAGAGCTCGCTGAACCTTTTCATCTATAACACGCTGCCGGGCACGACCAGCGCGGCGGGTGAGAAGGCGAAGTTCCTCAAGCAGATCATTACAGGTGATGCCACGGTCGCAGAGATTCCTCAGGAATTCGCCTTCGAACTCCTCTCCCATATGAAGGGTGGGCCGTCGGTGAAAGTGCTGCTCGATCTAGCTTTGGGCGACGATGCTGAAATCGCCCAAGCGGCGGCGACCGTTCTGAAAACACAGGTCTTCCTTTACGACGCCGATACGGACCGCCTAAAAGCGGCCTATAAGAATGGGAGCGCCATCGCCGCGGAGATTCTGCAGAGCTATGCTAACGCCGAGTTCTTCACTAAACTTCCGGAAATTGACGATGAAATCCAGATCGTCACCTACGTGGCGGCCGAAGGGGACATTTCCACCGACCTCATGTCGCCGGGCGCCGAGGCGCATTCGCGCGCCGACCGGGAACTGCACGGCAAGAGCTTCATCTCGGAAACAGCCCAGAAGGAGATCGCGGCCCTTAAGATTCAGCATCCGGGTAAGCGCCTCATGATGATTGCCGAAAAGGGCACCATGGGTGTCGGCTCTTCGCGCATGTCCGGGATCAACAACGTCGCCTTGTGGATGGGTGAACAGGCCAGCCCCTACGTGCCCTTCGTCAACGTCGCGCCGATCGTCGCCGGGACCAACGGCATTTCTCCGATATTCCTGACCACGGTGGGCGTCACTGGCGGCATCGGAGTTGATCTAAAAAACTGGGTCAAGCAGGTCGATAAGGACGGCAACGTCATCATCAACAATGACGGTAACCCAGTCCTTAAAGAAAAGTACTCAGTCTCCACTGGCACGACGCTGACGATCAATACGAAAACCCATAAGCTCGTCTCCGAAGACGGCAAGGAGTTGGCAGACTTGTCCGCGTCCTTTTCGCCCCAATCGGTGGAATTTATGAAAGCCGGCGGCTCCTACGCCATCGACT
>DFRF01000235.1 GCA_002378125.1 Rhodospirillaceae bacterium UBA3470
GGACAAACCGTTCGGCGTCGATATCCTGTTCGCCGAGGTTTCCGGCGACGACGCGACGACAACTGGATATACGCGCCAAGTGGAAGATCACATCGCCGTTACATTCGAAGAAGGCGCCCACGTCCTTGTCTCTGGTCTCGGCAATCCGGGCCGCATCGTCCCCGATGCGCATGCGCGTGGTATGACGGTCATGTCGCTTGTTGGCAACGTTCGTCAGGCAAAGGCTGTGGAGGCCGCCGGCGTCGACGTTGTTATTGCCTCCGGTCATGAGGGTGGCGGCCACGTGGGCCGGGTTGGCACGGTTGCGCTAATTCCCAAAGTGGTGGACAGCGTCAATATCCCCGTTTTGGCCGCTGGTGGCTTGGCCGACGGACGCGGTCTGGTTGCGGCCATGGCCATGGGCGCCCAAGGAGTATGGATGGGAACCCGCTTCATCGCCACCCAGGAGGCTCGCGGCCATGAAAACTATAAGCGTAAGATCGTTGAAATAGATGAGGACGGGACTGTTGTTACCCGCGCTCATTCAGGAAAACCGAACAGGATGATCCGTAACGAGTTTACGGATAACTGGGTCGGCCGGGAAAGCGAGATCAAACCTTTCCCCCAACAGCTCCGTGACGTCGGTGAGGACCGTTCCTATCGAGGCCGTATTAAAGGTGATACGGAGGGTGGCGTGCTGCCAGCGGGCCAAGGATCGGGTCTCATCGTGTCCGTTCCGCCAGCCGGCGAGGTAGTTACCGATATCGTTCAGGAAGCAAGAACCTTGTTGGCGTCATGGGACCGCTTCTGAAATCCCGATCCAATGACCTCCTATGAACGCGTTCCACGCTCCTATTAAGACCGGATTTGGAGCCATTATGATGATGGCGGCCCTTTTTGGCATGGCTCTGACCAATCTGTTCGTGCGCTCGTCAATGGGCGTGTTAGCGCCGGAATTAGCTGCGGACTTGGATCTTTCGCCCTTTATTTTGGGTGCGATCGCATCCGCATTCTTTTTTGCTTACGCTCTGTTTCAAATACCCGGCGGCATGCTACTTGACCGGTTTGGGCCCCGGCGCGTGATCGTCGGGCTGTTTCTGTTAACCGCGATCGGCACGATGGCTTTTTCCTTCGCGCCAAACGGCATTACCATGCTGATCGCGCGGATAATCATGGGCATCGGATGTGCGGCTATATTTTCTGGCGCGTTCATACTCATCACTCGTTTCTACCCGCCAGACCGCCTAACCAGCGTTGCTGGCAGCATGAACAGTTTCGCTATGATTGGTATGTTTTTGGCTACGTTTCCATTGGCCTATGTGGTGACGGCCATTGGATGGCGGGAAGCGTTTACCCTGATCGCCATCGCCGCGTTCGTCCTCTCCGCCTTTGGTGCCGTCGCCATCCGTGATTGGCCGGGGGCACCGCCGGAGACGGAAACATCCCGCGAACATCTCCGACAGATTTTGGATGGTGTCGGCCAAGCCTTGAAAACACGGCATGCATTGAAGATTGCGAGCGCTGGGATTTCGCTCTCCACGGGTAGCCTGTTTCTCGGCCTGTGGGGTGGCCCTTATCTCAATGACGTGCACAGCTTGACGGAAACAGAACGCGGCGAAGTCTTGATGTTCATGGCCTTAGCCGGCGTTACTGGACACTTTGCCTTTGGAAAGCTTGCCCGGGCGCTAAATACCCTAAAAGGTATTGTGTTGTTCGGTAGCGGCCTCGCCGCGGTCGTCATGGCGACCATGGCATTGTGGATCGACCCGTCTCGACTGGTGGTAACGTTGTTGTTTGGGGTGTTGGGGTTTGCCTGTGGCTTTCCATCGATCCTACTTGCACACGCGCGATCCATCATGCCGGATCGGCTCATGGGACGCGGTATAGCGGTCGTGAATACGGGCATCATGATTTCAATTGCATTGATGCAAACGGCCGTTGGCACCATCATCAATTTCAAGGCCGGATCGGATCTGACGCCCGATGCGGAAAGCTACCGCCTGGCCTTTGCGTTCCTGGCAGTGATGGCAGCTGCGTCGTTCCTCATCTACACCCGTGTTGACGATCGACGGCCGCGCGGCTAAGCGAACATTTAAATTGTCAAGTCGGCATGCCTCTGATTTCGGCTAAGCTATCCGATCTTGAAATAGTCTGGGCGTCCCGTTGGCCAAGGATCGCCCCACATCTGTTGACCGCCATCCACGGTAATCACTTCGCCCGTGATGAACTTGCCCGACGGCGCAGCCAAATATGCACACGCTTCGGCAATGTCCCAGGCATCGCCGGCATGAAGCATCGGGTTGGCTTCTTCATAACTCGCGGCTCCCTCCTTCGGATATAGTGAAAAAGCCGATGTTTCACAACAGCCCGGGGCGACGCAATTCACCCGGATATCATGGGGCGCCCATTCCACCGCAATGGACTTGGCTAGGTAGATCACTCCGGCGCGCGCGGCTGCCGTATGGGCAATTCCCGGCAGGCCGCGCCATATATCAGCAACGATGTTGATGACGTTGCCAGGCATGCCGGTGTCGATCCAGCGCCTGGCAGCCGATTGGGTCATATACCATGTCCCATTGAGGTTTGTGTCTATGACCGCCTGCCATCCCTTCGGCTTAAAATCGATGGCAGCCTGTGGAAACTGACCGCCAGCGTTGTTGACAAGGATATCGACACCGCCGAATGCAGCCCATGCATCATTCATGAATGTGTTCACGGCCTCTGGGTCACGGATAGACATAACATGGGTGGATACGCCGCCCCCGAAGGATTTTAAGTAGTCCGTCGCATTTATGAGCTTTTCCTCATTGCGCCCACAAATGATTAGGTCGGCCCCCAACTTCGCAAACAACGTGGCGATAGCCTTACCCAATCCGCTGCCGGCGCCAGATACGATGATTTTCTTCCCCGCAAACAGATCGCTCCGATAAACGCTTTCCAGGTTGCGCAATTCGACGTCCGAATAACCGAACTTCGGGCTCTCATCTGTGCTCGCGCTCATGACAGTAATCCCTCCGCTGACATTGATGTTGTGGTCAATCTATGGCACGTGCGCAGGTCGCGACAATCGGAAGCGTCGTTGACCTGTGAAATGGGCGGACTAGGCTACACGATTGACTTTCACGACGATCACGACGGGAGATGATCGATGAATGCGGAGCGCGAAGAAGACACTGCCTACGACACAAGCGCGGAAAATCTGAAAAAATTGGCAGAGCAGTTGATTTTAATGCTGCGGATCCGTTCCATCCCGATCGGCATGAAGTTGTTCGAGGATGTCGACGAGATGATGAGCATTCCGGGCCTTCGGACACCGACGCAGGAGTTTCATTTTACCATGTGCCAGTTGGTCGGACAGGTCCGTTCGGCTGGATTCACTCTCGGCATTGTCCATGAAAATACGCGAATGAACTCGAATTGTGGCGGCATAGTGGGTCTCAATACGCCGGGTGCCTCCTATCTTACCGGGGAGAATATGGACGGGATTTGGTTCGAGAACCGGGAGGCTTCTTTTCAACACCAGGCTCAGATGACAAGGGTGGAGCCCAAGTATTCAGGATTGTGTGCCGCGCCGCTGCGTTCAGGGCGCCTGAATCCGCCGGAAATCGTGCTATTTTACGCCAACCCCGCGCAAACCATCCTATTCGTTAATGGTCTGCAGTGGAAGCGCTACAAACGCTACGACATGACCATCACTGGTGAGAGCGCGTGTTCCGACTCTTGGGGGCGCGCCTTGGCCACTGGCGAAACCTCCATCTCCATTCCCTGTTACGCCGAACGCCGCTATGGCGGCGTTGCCGACGATGAAATGCTTCTGGCCATGCCCCCCGACGAATTCGTGCGCGGCATGGAGGGTCTGGCCGGCATCAGCAAGGTGGGACTGCGTTATCCCATTCCCGCCTACGGCACGCAGATGGATCCAGCCATGGGCATGGGGCACAGCTACCCGGACAAGAAATAACCATGTATCAAGCCTTGCAGAGATCTAGTAACCGGGACGCCTGTTCCGCCTCGGCGCGCATGCTGCGGCGGCGCTCCATGGCTTCGCGGTCTTCACCCCAGCGCTCGGCCTGGTAGACTTCGTCCAAGGCCGCTAAGTCTGCCGCTTTTGTCCATGGGATATACAGGCGTGCCACGGCAAGCGCCAATGCCAAAGAGCCAAAAACCTGGGTCATTTGCGCCACGGCGGTGAGCGGGAAATCCTCAAATGCCGCAACCGTCTGGTTGAGCGCCGCTATGGCGGCGTCATCCTGGGCGACGTGCATGATACCCGTTGTGACCAACAGGGTCGCATCAATGTCGGTCGATAGCCAATTCAGGATCGGTTGCCAGGCCTCGGCCTGTTTTTGGACCAGTTCTGGCGGATTATCGGCCCGATAGCACAACAAATCACTGCGTGCGTAGGCCACGGTATCAGCGACGATTCCCTTACGATTTGGGGCCACCCGGTCCAGCGCCGTGCACGCCAACTGCATGATTGGCATGGTGGCCGGATCGATGGTATCGGTTTGTGCCGCCCACTCCAAGGCGATGGCCTCAGCCAAGGCTGCCGTTGGCAGGCTTAAGACCGCGCCGGAGGGTGTCCGAACAGATCGTCCGTCTAACGCCACTTGAAAAGCGCCTTCAATAAGAATGGCCGTCACTTCCTTGTAGAAGCGTCGGGCTGTTTGATAGATCATCGACGGGCCTTAACTGTCATATAGAATCATAATATCCTTGTAGATGTCCTCCGCCGGGTTCGCCAGACTGGTCTTCTTCTTGTTGGCTGGCCCTGCACCGCCATACGAACTGGAGGAAACCGACGCCTTATGCGACTTAAAGCCCACTCAGCGTTGGTTAGGTTGACCCCCTCTATGTAAACCCTTGGGTTCTGGGGGATGGATAGTTTTAGATCACCGTCGATCTTCAACCTGCGTTAGGTCAATTCCTTAGTCTTTTCAGCGATTGGGATCGTGTATGGGTTCAAATCCAAGCTCATGATATGGACGACATTAACTACTTCGACGGCAATCGGCAGAACGCCAACCCTGAGCAAAATTTTGACCCATCCGGTCATATATTATTTCTCCATGAGCTTTTGTAGGAGATCCGGCAACTCTGCATACGTGCGGACTACTGTGCGCGCCCCAGACCTCTCCAATTCTTGAATTTCATGGTAACCCCAAGCGACACCAATGCCTAATACGCCCGCATTTACAGCCATCTCCATGTCATAGGTGGTGTCGCCTATCATCACGGTCCCTTGCGGGGATGCACCGGTCTCTTCCATTGCCTTGAACAGCATCGTAGGATTGGGTTTGCCAGGCGCCCGATCGGCCGTCTGTAGGGTTGTGAACCGCTCCAGAAGGTTATGTTGCTCCAGCGTGTCGACTAGGCCACGATGGGACTTTCCCGTGGCAATACCTAACGTCCAACCGTTGTCCGATAGCGCGTCAAGAACCTCGACACAACCGTCATAGGGCGGCTCATTAAGGCCTGCGGTTTGGCGTATGTTTTGCCAAGCCGCAATGTAGCCGTCTCGGAGCCGTTCAAGAACCGGTTCGGACGTACCGGGACGTAACAAAGCAACGGCCTCTTTCAACGGTAGGCCAACAATACGGCGAATGGAAGAATCTTCGGGCGACGTCAGTTCTTGGCTGTCGAAGGCCGCGCGCATACAGGCAATAATAGAATGTTGGGAATCAACCAACGTACCGTCGCAGTCGAACACGGCGAGGCGCAATTGCTCTAACATGTCGGATTCTCACCCCATGAATAACGGATACCGACTTATACTAATAATGGAAAATAACAAAAAAACGGATCGATTATGCTTGAGGCGAAAATTTACGTGTTTTTATCGCGCGCCGTCATTATCAAGATAGGCATATTGTCAATGTGATCACGCTAGCTCTTCAGTAAATCCAGGCCATCGACGTTCGATAATCCTAAAGCAAGCATAATGACGTCGTTGCTGACTGACCAGAACACTGCATTGGCATCTTTGGGGCATTGGAGAGCATCAACATTAAAGCCCGTTTTCTAACTGTTAAGCCGGATCAATTCCAAGAATTTTCGCGATCTCCAACTAAATCAACCACTTCATTAGAGACTCCCAGTCATGCTATTAACCGTGTCAGATTTAAGTCGTCGATATCAAGAAACCCTGCCAGTTCCTCTTGTTCCTGGAAGCCCAGAAATTCAAAGTTCTCACGCATGCCACTTGGTAGCGGACATTCGATCAGTATGGGCCGACCCGACAGGCTTACCAATTGAATTGCCCGCGCGTGTAGTTGCATTGTCTTGATCTTTGGAAACCCGTCTGGGAAAGCAGCGCTACCGCCATACTTGCCATCACCGATGATGGGTGTTTTCAGTGCTAACGCCGCATGCGCCCGAAGTTGATGGGTGCGACCGGTCAACGGCTCCATGGCCAGCCAAGCGGCGCGCCGGCTGGCCCGATCGACGACACGGAAAACGGTTTGGGCTGATTTCCCGTCTTCGGAAGCGACCATTTTCTCACCCTGGCGACCGCTATGCTTGTCCAGGGCCAGATCGATGACCCCCGCGTCGATGGGCGGCGCGCCGGCCACGACTGCCCAGTAGAGTTTACGGGTTTCTCGCCGCTGAAAGGCCGCCGTCAACCATTGTGTGGCCTTCCGCGAACGGCCAAGTAACAAAACGCCACTGGTGTCGCGGTCCAACCGATGAACTAGGCGGGGTCTGTCCTTTGCGCCCAATTTTAATCCGTCCAAAGCACCGTCAATATGAAGGTTCGTCTTGCTGCCACCTTGAACCGCAAGTCCCGACGGCTTATCGATTGCCAATACTTCATCATCCTGATACAGCACACGATTCCGTAACTCCAGAGCCAAATGACGCATTGCTTCGTGGACGTGGGGTTTGGCCTTTGGTGGTGGCGTAGTCTCAGGGTCATCCAGGGGAGGCACGCGAACTTGTTGGCCAATCGCCAGACGTTCGTTGGCTTTCGCCCGACAGCCGTCCAAGCGCACTTGCCCCGTGCGGAGCAGCTTTTGCAGTCGCCCGTGACTCACGTTTGGGAAATGACGTTTGAACCATTTATCCAGACGGCTACCGTTATCATCGTCAGCGACGGTTATCATCTGCACGGGGCTCATATCAGCACGGCTTTCGTCAAGAACATCCCGGCAAGGAGCCCTGTGATCCCAAACAACACGGACCCCGCCATATACATGCCTGCGAGCAGGAAATCCCCTCGCGTCCATAAGCTCACGGCATCTAAGGAAAAAGTGGAAAAGGTGGTAAAAGCTCCCAGGACGCCAGCCACCAAGAATGCCCGTAACTCGGCCGACGGCGACCAAGCAAACGCCGACACTTCAATTAGGACACCCAGGGCGAATGATCCTAACACGTTGACGATGACTGTGCCGAACGGAAACCCATAGCCAAGAAAATACCCGCCCCCGGAGGTAATCAGAAAACGGCCGACGGCACCCAAAGCGCCACCGGCGGCAACGGCTAAAATTGTGTGAACGGACATCGTTTTTCGCCCTCGACCATTAGGCTTTGGATTTCGCTTTCCTCAGTTTATCCCAGTATTCCAAACGCTTGGCAATCTCGCGCTCAAAGCCTCTCGGCTCGGGTATATAAAATCGACTGCGCGACATGTCATCGGGAAAGTAGTCTTGGCCGGAAAAGCCTTCTTGCTCGTTGTGGTCATAAGCATAATCAGCGCCGTATCCCATTTCCCTCATCATTCCCGTCGGCGCATTGAGAATACATTTCGGCGGCATCAAGGAGCCCATCTCGCGCGCTATTTTCCGCGCGCTCTTTCCTGCCCGGTACGCGGCGTTCGATTTTGGCGCCGTACCCAAGTAGATTACGCACTGGACAACGGCCATTTCTCCCTCCGGTGACCCCAGACGCTCAAACGCCTCCCAGGCTGTGATGGACTGGATCAGAGCGCCTGGATCGGCCATACCAATATCTTCGACTGCGAATCGCGTGAGGCGGCGCATGATGTAACGCGGATCTTCCCCTCCTTCCAACATGCGTGCCAGCCAATAGAGCGCCGCATCCGTGTCTGATCCCCGGAGCGACTTGTGCAAGGCGCTGATAAGATTGTAGTGGGCGTCATCAGTTTTGTCGTATAGGGGCATCCGTTGTTGAATGCTTCCCGCAAGGGCCGCGGTGTTCAGAACCGGCTCTTCTGGCAGGGTTAGCAGTTCTTCGGCCATATTGAGAAGATATCGCCCATCGCCATCCGCTAAGGCGCGCAGGCTCCGTCTAGCGTCAGTATCCACGGGGAGTTCTCGCCCCGCATCCTGTTCCGCACGTAACAACAATTCCTCCAACGCCGCATCGTCCAGACGATTTAGGACCAGAACCTGCGCACGAGAGAGAATGGCCGCATTCAGTTCGAAGGACGGGTTCTCGGTGGTGGCACCGACTAGTATGACCGTCCCATCCTCTACATAAGGGAGAAAGCCGTCCTGTTGGGCTTTGTTGAAGCGATGGATCTCATCGATAAACAAAAGCGTACCACGTCCCAACTGTCGAACGCGTTTGGCCTCATCAAACGCCTTGCGCAAATCGGCGATGCCCGAAAACACCGCAGACAATGGGATGAAGGCCATATCCCCACTTGATGCCAAGAGGTGTGCGATGGTTGTCTTGCCAGTGCCCGGAGGGCCCCACAATATCATCGACGTGATGCGTCCCGATCCGACCATCCGACCAAGGGGCGCGTCTGCTGCCAAGAGGTGATCTTGGCCAACGACCTCGGTTAGGGTTGTCGGACGCAACTGGTCCGCCAAGGGGCGCGGCGTTTGTTGTTCGAACAGAGACTCCACGTATCACCGATTGATGATCAATTCGCGCGTACGACCATTGCGCAGGACCGCGATCCGCCATTGATCAGCAGGCTTCTCCATCTCACGGATCAGGTCTTTGACGCTGGGAACAGGCCGGTTATTGACTAAGCGCAGATAATCGCCGGGACGAAACCCAAGCCTGTTCGCTGGTGAGCCACGAATAATATTGAAAATGAACACTCCGGTGACGAAGGGGTCGACGCCCGTACGCTCTGCCAATGCAGGTGACATATTTCCGACGATCGCCCCGGAGAGCGGCTGGCTACCGTCCATCTTTGTCTCATTTTTCCTTGGCTTGTCCGGAGCCGCCATCAGTGGCAATCGAACGGCACGGGTTTTTCCGCCGCGCCACAGTCGGACCACGGCCGAATCCCCAATCGGCAACGTAGCGATCCGGTGGCGCAACCCAGTATTGTCGTTTACTTCGTGGCCATTCACAGCCAAAACCACATCTCCCACTGTTATCCCCACCTTGGCTGCTGCGCCGGCTTTGTGGACCGCGGTGATTAACACACCCGTAGGCCGCTCCATACTCAGGGAATTGGCTATATCTTGACTGACTGATTGTCCCGTGGCGCCGAACCAAGGCCAGACTAGGCCGCCGCCCGGCGATACACCCCGAATGACCGCGCGAACCATGTTCGAGGGCACCGCGAAACCAATACCGTGAGAGCCACCACTTTTCGAATAGATCGCTGTGTTTACACCCACCAAGTAGCCGTTTACGGACACCAGCGCGCCACCCGAGTTTCCGGGATTGATGGCTGCATCCGTTTGAATATAAGAGTTCAGACTGGAATCGCCGATCTTGGTTCGTGCCAAGGCCGACACGATGCCGCTTGTCACTGTTTGCCCGACCCCGAACGGGTTGCCGATAGCGAGGACAAGGTCACCGACTTCTAGATCATCAGAGTCTTGAATCTGAATGTACGGTAGGTTTTGACCTTCTGGCGTGATCTTCAGGACCGCTAAGTCCGTTTTCGGATCGGAAACCAAAACCCTCGCAACAAATTCCCGACGGTCTGCGAGGATGACCTGAATTTCATTGGCGCCTTGGATGACGTGTTGGTTGGTGACGATCATGCCGCTGGGGTCGACGATGACGCCGGAGCCAAGGGAATTCTGTTGGCGAGCCTTTGGCCGATCCCGCGGAAACCCGAAACCGTCGTTGAAGAATTGACGGAAGAACGGATCGTCAAACAAGGATGGCACACCACGTCGGGCCTGCACGGTTTTCTGAGTGAAGATGTTGACCACGGCAGGTGCAGTTTTCTTCACAAGTGGCGCGAACGAGAGTTTAATCTGGGCGGGGCTCGTCGGCACACGTTTTTGTGCAGACTCCGCACTCAAGATCGGTCCGGAAAGAAAAAGTAGACTGGTAAATATTAGACGATAAAGAGACATATTCTGGCGCATGGCTGGAACGAATACTTCTCCGGACTTTACCATTGTTCGATAAAAAAAGGCAGCCATTAAGGCTGCCTATTCGTGCGCTTGTTGCAATAATATGGAAATGGTGCCCTTACGCTTCGTTAACCTCATCTAGAGCATCCATTTCCGCCTCGTGACGAGCCCTGTCCTCAGCGCCTTTTGAATCAGGGTCACGATCAACGAGTTCGATCAAGGCCATAGGGGCAGCGTCGCCGTGGCGGAAGCCGGCTTTCAACACACGGGTGTAGCCGCCTGGGCGACCCTGGTAGCGTTCCGCAAGAACGGAAAATAACTTCACAAGCGCCACGTCGTCGCGCAAGAAAGACGCTGCCTGACGACGGGAATGCAGGGTCCCTTTCTTGCCCAAAGTGATCAACTTGTCTGCGATGCGACGCAATTCCTTGGCCTTTGGCAAGGTGGTTTTAATTTGCTCGTGGTTCAACAAAGACACGGCCATGTTGGCGAACATGGCTTTGCGATGCGAAGCCGTCCTGTTCAAACGGCGATATCCGTGTCGGTGTCTCATGCTCTGGCTCCTTTTATATACCGCGCGTGGCTCTTTACCCGCGGAGATTCTTTCTTTGGCCGTTTGGCCCCTGTTGTTGGGCGGTTGGGCTAGAAGGGGTCTTCTAGGCGCTTCGCCAGGTCTTCGATGTTTTCGGGTGGCCAGTTGGGGATTTCCATTCCCAGGTGCAGCCCCATGTGTCCCAA
>DFRF01000122.1 GCA_002378125.1 Rhodospirillaceae bacterium UBA3470
GGGTACAGCCTATCTATGACTATCGGATACGGAACTACTGACCTTCGCGGAAATTTCGCGCATGACGGCCCAGCTCATCAAGTTCGGCCTGATCCTTGCGCGCCTGCTCTTCGGCTTCCATACGCTGTTGGTTCTCGTGAACCACTTCGTATTTCTTAAGTTCGCGGTAAGCGGCGCTCAACGCTTCACGGGCGACGCTTACCTCTTGTTCCTTGGACTTGGAGGCCAACTGGAACTGTTCGCGGCGATGGATGACCGAATCAGCATATGCTCCGTAGAGGAAACCAGCTATTTCCGGCCGGGCGGCAGCCGTGCGCTGTTCGTCGACCACCTCCTTTTCAAGTCGGTCCAAGGCGGCTTCCAGATCGTCCAATTCTTTAAGACGCGCGCCCAGTTCACGGCGACGTTCGTCAACCGTCCATTCATTGATCCGGATCAGGGTCGCCACACCTTTAACCATGACTTAACCTCTAAGCGGCCGCGCCCGGCTGTTCCGGTGCAGCGTCGCGGCTGATGTTGAGAACCTCGAAGAGCCGCTGATAACTGAGCTCCAAATCCGTCACCTCTTCGATCTCCTGGGTGAGGAACTTCTCCAGTGCCGGATGATATTGGATCGCCTCGTCGACTTGAGGATCGGAACCCGGCCGGTAGGCGCCCAACCGAATCAGCTCCGCCATATCTTCGTACACGGCCATCAGCCCCTTGGCCCGGTTCACAGCGGCGTTCTGTTCCAGTGTGTTGCAGGCGGGCATGGTTCGAGAAATGCTGCGTAGAATATTAATCGCCGGATAACGCCCCCGCTCGGCGATGGATCGGTCAAGGACAACGTGGCCGTCCAAGATGCCGCGAACGGCGTCAGAAACGGGTTCGTTGTGGTCGTCACCCTCAACCAGAACCGTGAACAATCCTGTAATAGAGCCCTGATGGTCGAGACCGGGCCCGGCACGCTCCAACAGGCGTGGCAGATGGGCAAAGACGGACGGCGTATAGCCTTTGGAGGTCGGCGGTTCGCCGGCGGAGAGGGATATTTCGCGCTGTGCCATGGCAAAGCGCGTGACGGAGTCCATAAGCACCAAAACTTCCTTGGGTTGATCGCGGAAGTATTCGGCGACGGCCAGGGTTAAGTAGGCGGCCTGGCGCCGCACCAGGGGCGATTCGTCTGACGTCGCTAGGATGATCACGGAACGGCGCATTCCCTCCTCACCCAGATGGTCCTCAATGAATTCCTTGGCTTCCCGGCCGCGTTCCCCGATCAAACCGATGACGTTGACCTCTGCATCGGTGTTCCGGGCCATCATCGCCAGCAACGTGGACTTGCCTATACCCGAGCCCGCGAAAATTCCCATACGCTGGCCCTGGCAAGTGGTCAGAAATGTGTTCATAGCCCGCACGCCCAAATCCACCTTTGCGCCAACGCGCTTGCGCATTTGCGCCGACGGCGGAGAAGCATGAATAGGATAACCTATACCTCCAGATGGCAGCGGACCACTACCGTCCACGGGCTCGCCAAAGGCGTTGACCACGCGGCCCCGCCATTCGTCGGATGGATAAATTACGGGCTCGGCGTTGGACACTTCGACCCGGGCGCCCATACCAATACCGTCAACCGCGCTAAAGGGCATAACCAATGCATTGCCTTCGGCGAAGCCAACCACTTCACATATCACCTTACGCCCACCGCGTGCGTGGATGATGCAATGGTCGCCGACACTGAGCGAACCGGTGACGCCGCCTACATGGATCAGAAGACCAACAATATTCATCACCTGCCCGTACATCTTGTAGTCGGACAAATGATCGATTTCGTGCTGGATGCTTGCAGCGTAGCCGGACGTCCGGCCGCTGTCGCCGTGCTCGCTCAACCCAACCCTCCCAAATTGGCTTCCACACCCCGAGGGAACTGACATTCTGGCGGAATGTGTTTAAGAATTTCTTACCACGTCGGGGCTCCCGGGTGCACCTGTTTCGACTAGACGCCGGCGCCTTTAGTGCCCAGATGCAGCGTTGCACTGGCCTCGGGTTTCAGTCGACGGCGGAATGGGTCGATGCGGCTGCCGTCGCTGAACTAATTGAAGCCGTTTTTTTAAGGTTATAAATAGCCTCGTCACCGGCTGTCAGATGCATCACGTTCACGACAAGCATGTTACGGATTAGATCATCCATTACGAGGGGTTATCATGACTCTCCTCAGTCAACAGCATGGTTGTTCTCTAGAAGCCGCAGACAGCTTCATTGGCCATGATGCTTTTCACAATTTAATCCCAACTGCTTAGCCGCCATCGCGCTGGCGATCAGCGTTGTAGGAGGGCATTCGCTGATGTAAATCCGCCTCCCAAATTGAATATGATCGGATAGAGAAGACCAAACGTAGAAACTGTTAAGGGATAACCCCCTGGTTCCGGCAGGATGTCCATGTCCACTATTGTATGGTTTCGCGAAGACCTGAGGCTGGCAGACAACCCCGCCTTGAGCGCGGCAGCTGAGCGCGGAGCGATCTTGCCCGTATTCATCCTGACTGAACATGGCACCCGTTCGCTCGGCGGTGCGTCACGGTGGTGGTTGCACCACAGTCTGCGGGCACTTGATGCCGACCTGTGCGGCCTATCGCTTCATCAAGGTAACCCGGAATCGATCCTGGAAAGTTTGGCGCGCCGAACCGGCGCCACCGCGATCTATTGGAATCGCCGTTACACCCCTGAGGCCATCGCCCAGGATACTGCCGTGAAGACGCACCTTACTGAGGTCGGTCTGGAGGTTCGAACCTTCAACGCCGCGTTGTTGAACGAACCCTGGGAAATTGCCACCGGTAGCGACACGCCTTACAAGGTTTTCACCCCCTATTGGAAAGCCGCCCGCAACCGTCCGGTAGCAGCTCCCCTCCCCACCCCGGCCGTCACGCTGCTGCAACGTCTTGATGACAGCGACACTCATACCGACTGGGCGCTCACACCGACGGCGCCCAATTGGGCGCGCACCTGGGTCGACCATTGGCAACCGGGAGAAGCCGGCGCCCGCGCCCGGTTGACGGCGTTTCTGGACGAAGGACTCGAGACCTACAGCCGGGACCGGGACCGTCCCGATTTGCCAGTCACTTCCCGCCTCTCGCCGCATCTTCACTTTGGCGAGATATCACCCCGCCAAGTTCATGCCGCGGTCAACGTCCACGCTAGCCTCGATCCGATACTCACCTCCGGCACGGAGAAATTCATGAGCGAAGTGGGATGGCGCGAGTTTTCTTATCATTTACTTTATCACTTCCCCACCATGGCCACCGAAAACTGGCGACCCACCTTTGACGCTTATCCGTGGCTCGAAGCGCCACAACACTTGGATGCATGGCAACGTGGACAAACAGGCTACCCCTTCGTCGATGCGGGCCTGCGCGAACTTTGGCAAACGGGTTTCATGCACAATCGGGTCCGCATGATCGCCGCCAGTTTCCTGGTGAAGCACCTACGCATCCATTGGCGCGAAGGCGAAGCTTGGTTCTGGGATACCTTGGTAGACGCCGACGCCGCGAACAATGCCGCAGGCTGGCAGTGGGTCGCCGGTTCAGGTGCCGACGCTGCACCTTACTTCCGCATCTTCAACCCTACCGCCCAGGGCCAAAGATTTGATCCAAACGGGGCATACGTCAGACGCTGGTGTCCGGAGCTCGCGGAACTCGACACGAGGTTGATCCATGCCCCTTGGGAAGCCTCACCCATGGAACTTGCGGCGGCGGGCGTCACTTTGGGAGCAACCTATCCCAATCCTATTGTCGATCACGGCGAGGCCAGGGCGGCGGCGCTCGAGGGATATCGGAGAATCAAGACCGCCTAGCGATCAAGTGATCAAAAGCCTTCGAATTCTGAACTCGGATGTGCTTTACATTTCAATTCGAACGCGTCGAGGATCCGGGCTTTATCTTCTTGTATTGCGCCGCCAGTTTCGACCCACCCAAACGGGTAAGCCGTGCGTGGGCAGGTAACAATTTTGTTATCTCAACGGACAGCGGACAAGGGTTTATCGGATCAGATTGATTTCGTATGGCAATCCGTGCCGCAGCCCTGGCACGCACAAAGCTGTCTCATGCACGACGCGGTCATGGCCGCCTTTCTCGTTGACGCGCGCCGGATCGGCGATTACCTGAGCAGCGTTTTCGCCCAACAAACTGATTTCTTCGACGACACCACCAAGGACAAATCGCGGATGGAAATCTACGCTCGTATGGCAGCCATCGGCAGGCAATGCGGATACAACCCCGATGCCATCTCGGCAAAGTTGAGCCTAGAGGGTGTGCATGGCAACGGCGGCCTGGGGGACGTCACCCAAATGCACAAGTGGTCGGTCAAGTACCACCGTGGCCGCGACGTGCATGTGACACCTACAGTATTCATCAACGGATTGGAGGCTAACGACGTTTCTTCTGGATGGACATCTGACGTATGGATGGCGAAGCTCGAGCTAATGGTGGCTTGAAGCAAACTGGAAACATTCCCACTTCTTCACCATGCCTCCAACTTCCCCTGACGCTGGACCACCGCTCGACGCCGCCAAAGTCTGCGGCGATATCGCTTCAAAAAAACGAACCCGCCGGTTTGCCCATAAGGCATTCCAGGTATTTCTAGTCGGCCACCTGTATATTGGGTTGCGCCTGATCCCTGATCTGGAGTTCGGCCAGGCAACCGACCTTGCAGCGGTAGCTTTCCTTACCCTCACCAATATCCTGATCCCTTACGGCACCATGGCGCGCCGCTTTGTCGCCGACCCGGAAATAGTCGACCGCCTAGTCTGGGCCGGCGGATTGACTATGGGCTGGTTCTCGAGCCTTCTGGTCCTAACGATCCTGCGCGATGTGGCCCTGTTAATCCCGGCTTCGGCGCCATGGCGCGGGGACAGCGCATTATGGGTGATTGTTGCCGCCCTCACCGTCACGATCATCGGATTTGTTAACGCCCGTATGACAGCACGAGTAAAGTATGTGGATATTCCGATTACCGGACTACCGGACGCTCTCAACGGCTTTACCATCGCCCAGATTACGGACGTCCACGTCGGTCCCACTATTAAGGGCGATTATGTTCGCCGGATCGTTAGGCGGGTCAACAATCTGACAGTGGACGCGGTGGCCATCACCGGCGACGTGGTCGACAATACAGTCGACATTCTGACGGACCACACGGCTCCACTTGCTGAGTTGAGGGCCCGTCACGGCTGTTTTGTCGTCACCGGAAACCACGAATACTACTCTGGGGCCGACGATTGGATGGCCGAATTTCGAAGATTAGGCCTGAAAACGCTGACCGATGAACACGTAGTCATCAACCATAACGGAGCACAATTGGTTATTGCTGGCGTTAACGACTATTCGGCAATCAGCCGCAACCCGAACGAGACCAGCCCGGAGCTGCACGGTAGCAACCCGGCAAAAGCTCTAGACGGCAGTCCCAACGATGCGCCCAAGGTCCTACTAGCCCATCAGCCACGCTCAGCAACCGCGGCGGCGGAAGCGGGCTTCGACCTGCAACTGTCTGGCCATACTCATGGCGGCCAGTTCTGGCCGTGGAATCTATTCGTACGCATGCAGCAGCCATTCACGGCGGGATTGTGCCGGTTAAACAAACTCTGGGTCTACACGAGCCGAGGAACCGGCTATTGGGGCCCGCCAAAACGGTTTGGCGCCCCGTCGGAAATCACCTTGATCCGTCTTATTCCGACAGGCTAAAAGCCCCTCAACAAGGACAACGTTTTACATGAGTTGCTTTGGGCGGGAAATGGTGGGGAAGATTCATAAACCCTCGGCTAAATAGTGGCTATCTGCTTACAGGCAATATCCGCAACATTGCCTATAACGGCTACTGCTGCGCTGTGAAGGTCTGACCAAAGGTCGTAACGGATCGCACCTAAAAGGCGGTGGACGTTCCATCTGGTTTACGCCCTCTCCTGCTTGGGGTTTTTGAAATGGCCGTGCATGGACCTTAAAATATTTCCTCGCCAGCTTAGGTTAGAGATTTTTGCTAGTGGTAAGGTCGTATCAATGCGTTCCGTGGCTCCTCTTTCCCCCACCTTCGC
>DFRF01000092.1 GCA_002378125.1 Rhodospirillaceae bacterium UBA3470
GGCGGATTGCTGGCCGCGGCACGTTTGGCCGAGGCCGGCGGGGCCATCTACAACATCGGCGGGGGGCAGCACCATGGCCGACCGGACCAGGCTAGTGGATTTTGCTACTTCAACGAGCCAGCATTGGCCATTCGCTCCATGCTTCAACGTGGTGTTCAGCGTGTTTTCTATATCGACCTCGATGCCCATCAAGGCGACGGCGTGCAAGATGCCTTTGCGGATGAACCGCGCGTGTTCACCCTGTCCGTTCATGAAGCTGGGCGCTGGCCGATGGAAAAAACAGCGTTGTCGGGCGATTTAGGCACGGTGGAAGATAGCAGCCCTGCCCATCGGAATCTGCCCGTTTTGGCGGGGTTCAATGATACGGAACTAGAATATCTTATGGAGACGGCTGTGCTGCCGCTGATCCAGGCGTTCAGGCCCAATGTAATCTATTTCCAGGGCGGTTGTGATTCGTTGGCGGACGACCCACAAAGTAAGCTCTTGCTCTCAAATACCGCCCTGTGGCGGGCCTTGGCGATGGTTCGCGATGCCGCATCAGGAATCTTGGTCTCTGGCGGCGGCGGGTATAATCCCTATTCCGTTGCACGGTGCTGGGCCGGCAATTGGGCGACTTTGAACGAGTTCGACATTCCCGCGTTCCTGCCGGAACCTGCACAGAGGTTGCTCGGTGAGGTCACTTGGGCCCATCGCCTAGGCCGTAACCCGGAGCGTCACTGGCTTTCCACTGTGGCCGATAGACCACGACCCGGACGGCTTCGCGAGGAGACAAAAGAGATGATACGAAAGGCACTAACCCAATGACCATGCCCACCCCGCCGAAGGCCGAGAAACGGCCGACGACAACAACCTGGCACGGCTACGACAAGACCGACAATTATGCCTGGTTGCGCGATGATGATTGGCAGAAGGTGATGCGCGATCCCAATGTGCTGAGTGCAGATATCCGTGCCTACCTGGCGGCGGAGAATGACTTTACCGCGGCCGTCATGAACCCCCTATCGGACGAGGTAGACATCCTATTCGCCGAAATGAAAGGCCGGGTGAAAGAAGAGGATTCGTCCGTGCCGATGTCGGACGGGAATTGGTCTTATTACCGGCGTTTTCGCGAAGGTGGCCAACATCCCGTGTTCTGCCGGCGGCCCCGTGACGGCGGGGACGAACAGATTTTGTTCGACGGTGACGAGGCGGCCAAGGACACGAACTATTTCAAATTGGGTGCCTTTGAACATAGCCCGAACCATGGCCTTGCCGCCTATGCCTTGGATCAGAATGGATCTGAGATTTTCACGATCCGCTTCCGCGACCTGGCCAGCCGCAATGACATGCCCGAAGTGATCGGGGAATCCAACGGGGGGCTGGCCTGGTCGATCGACGGTCAGACGATCTTTTATACCGTGTTGGACGACAATCATCGTCCGCACGCGGTGCGACGACACCGGCTGGGGACTGATCCCAAGGAGGATCCCTGGGTCTACAAGGAACAGGACCCAGGCTTTTTTGTCGGTGTCTCGACGACGGAAAGCCGGAGGTTCATTGTGATCTCAGCCCACGATCACCAGACGTCTGAAGCCTACCTAATTCCAGCTGACGCGCCGGACACCACGCCCTACTTAGTGGCGCCACGGGTCGTCGGCACTGAATACGACCTTAGCGACCAGGACGACCGGTTCCTAATCCGCACTAATGCCGACAAGGCCGAGGACTTCAAGATCATGACTGCGCCCCTTGATGCGCCGGAACCGGACAACTGGACCGAACTGGTGGCGCATGAGGAGGGACGGCTGATTCTGTCGATCGGTACCTTCAAGGATTACTGGGTCCGCATGGAACGCGTCGACGCGTTGCCGCGGATCGTCATCACCGGGCCTGACGGTGCGGAGCACGCTATCGCCTTTGATGAGGAAGCCTACGCACTGGGTCTCGGTGGGTCTTATGAATACGACACGACCATGGTGCGGTTCACCTATTCCTCGATGACCACGCCGGAGCGTGTCTACGATTACGATATGGAGAGGCGTCAGCGTGAACTGCGTAAGGAACAGGAAGTGCCCTCCGGTCATGACCCGGATGATTATGTGACCCGGCGGCTCAACCTGCCTGCACCGGACGGGGAGTTGGTTCCGGTCAGCATTCTCCATCGTAAGGACACGCCCCTAGACGGATCGGCGCCGGTCCTTCTCTATGGATATGGGGCTTACGGCATATCCATACCCGCATCGTTCGACACGCCGCGCCTGAGCCTCGTGGATCGCGGTTTCATCTATGCCATTGCCCATATCCGAGGTGGAATGGAAAAGGGCTATCGCTGGTATCGCGGTGGGCGGATGGAGAACAAGAAGGAGACGTTCACCGACTTTATCGCCGCCGCCGACGGGCTGATCGCCAAAGGGATGGCCAGCGCTGGCCGCATTGGGGCCCATGGTGGCAGCGCCGGCGGCATGCTCATGGGTGCCGTGACGAACCTCCGGCCCGAGCTGTTCGGCGCCGTCCTGGCGGACGTTCCGTTCGTAGATGTCCTGAACACCATGCTCGATGACACGCTGCCTCTGACGCCGCCGGAATGGCCGGAGTGGGGCAATCCGATCGTATATCCGGAAGCCTATGATTACATCCGATCCTATTCGCCATACGACAACGTAGCCGCCAAGTATTATCCTAATATTTTTGTCACGGCGGGCCTGACGGACCCGCGGGTTACCTACTGGGAGCCGGCGAAGTGGGTGGCTAAACTTCGTGAGTTGAAGACGGACGACAATACGATTTGTCTGAAGACAAATATGGATGCGGGCCATGGCGGCGCGTCGGGTCGTTTCGATCGCTTGAAGGAAACGGCGGAACTCTACGCATTTGTGTTGTCCGTCCTTTAACGTCTTAGTGCTAAAGTCCTTAGATGGAAGGACATGTCCATGAGGCCCTGACCGGGATTGCCGCCGTTGCCGTGGCAGCGTTGGCCTGTGGGGTAATCCTGGAGCGCCTCCGCCAACCGGCCATCGTCGGATATATTCTGGCCGGTGTATTGCTTGGGCCGTCGGGTCTGGGCTTGGTGCAGGACCGCACCGGCATCGACAGCTTGGCAGAGCTTGGTGTCCTCATGCTGCTATTTCTGATCGGCATGGAATTGTCGTTGCGCGCGTTCCGTCGAGTCTGGGTTCTGGCCTTGGTGACCACGTTAGTGCAGATCGGCGCCAGCGTGGGCGTCATGTTGATCGCCGCGCAGTTGCTTGGTTGGTCCGTTCCGGCGGCAATCCTGTTTGGATTTGCGATCGCGCTCTCATCTACGGCTGTGGCCGTGAAAGTCATGGAAAGCCTGGGTGAGTTGCGTCGTCGTACGGGGCGAATTGCCGTCGGTGTACTGATTGCCCAAGATCTGGCCGTGGTGCCCATGATGATTACCGTCAACGCCATGGGCGGCGACAGTGTCGACTGGCTGGTGATGCCGAAAATTCTGTTCTCGGTAGCCTTCCTGGTCGGGCTGATCCTGTACTTGAGCGGTGGGCGAAAGGTGGAACTGCCGTTTTCGAAGGTCGTCGCTGGGCACGCGGACCTCTTGCCGTTGAGTGCATTGTGTTTCTGTTTCGGCCTGGCCGCGTTGTCGGGCTTGTTGGGGCTCTCGGCGGCTTACGGGGCATTCTTAGCCGGGCTGATCATCGGCAACTCTACCGACCGTCAACCCATGTTGGGAGCCACGCAACCGATCCAAAGTGTCTTAATGATGGTGTTTTTCCTGTCTGTGGGTCTTTTGATAGACCTTAATTACATCTGGAACAATCTAAGCATTGTGCTGGCCCTGCTTGCGATCATCACCATCTTCAAGACGGCCGTTAACGTGGCCGCGCTTACTTTAATGGGTCAGGCGTTGCACCACGCTTTCTTGGCCGGGATTATGATAGCTCAGGTGGGCGAATTCTCATTCCTTTTGGCAGTAATTGCGGTCGACGTTAACGTCATCAGCGAAACCAACAGCCGCCTAATCATCGCCGTCACGGTCATGAGCCTCGCATTGAGCCCGCTTTGGGTTTTCACGGGCCGCCGCGTCCAGTTGCTGGTGAGCTACGGCGTCACGGAAGGCCGCGAGTTGATGAAGCTGGTCTACGGCCCTGAGGTGGAGTTGGTTTCGGATGCTATCGGCGGCGCCCGCACAAGCACGCAGCGCCAGCTTCGTAGGGTGGCGTTTTGGCTCCGCCGACGTCGGTTGCGGCGCAAACGGGAACACGAAACGACCCAATCGTCAGAAGCGGACACTCCATTCATTAAAACCGGAGATACGAGTGCCACCGTCGAGATTCTTCCGCCTGAGAAAACCGAACCCCATCGAGCGTCCCCGCAGACGGAACCTCTGGTCATCGATGCTGAGTCCATGCTGACGTCTCAGGCGAAGCCGGCACCGAAGCGAAAGGGGGCGACACGAAAATCGACGTCCAAGACGGTGACAATGTGCAGGGGGGCGCCGGCCAAGAAACCGCGTTCCCGACCCAAACCAACCGGGTCTCGCAAAGATGCCTGATTGGACCTTTGAGGATGCGGCCCGGCGCGCTGGCCATGATGTCATCGCCGGCGTTGACGAGGCTGGCCGCGGCCCATGGGCGGGCCCCGTGGTCGCCGGGGCGGCGATCTTAGATCGTCACAATCTGTCCTCGGCGCTGCGGACGGGACTGGATGATTCGAAGAAGCTCAAGCCTGATGCCCGTGAAGACCTGTTCGCCGAACTCTGGGCTACCGCCCGCATCGGTGTCGGGGAGGCCAGCGTCGATGAGATCGACATCATGAACATCCTGCAGGCGACGATGCTGGCTATGGCGCGCGCGGTTGCCGTCTTGGGCGACCCGACGCCGAGTTACGCGTTGATCGATGGGAACAGCGAACCGGTGCTGGCATGCTCTTTCGAATGTGTGGTCAAAGGGGACGGGCATTCGCTTTCTATTGCGGCCGCCTCCATCGTGGCGAAGGTCACCCGGGATCGTATCATGCGTAAACTGGACGCCCGCCACCCGGGTTATGGCTGGGCCTCCAATTCCGGTTATGGGACCCGGGAACATCAGGATGCGCTGGCTCGCCTGGGGATAACCCCGTTCCATCGGAAAAGCTTCGCGCCAATCCGCAAGATATTGAGTCCCGACTGAGTCACGGGCTCCATATCTTGCGTTCAATCGCCTCTAACCCTTTGATTCCATTTCGATCTTGACGGCGACTCCATGGTTCTTCATGCTGCGCCGACTATGGGCAGAGATTATAAGAAAAAACGGGGAAGGCTCGGCCCGACCCCGACCATTAGCCCGCCGGCATTCGCCGACAGCATACTGATCGGTGACTGCATCGAACAGATGAACTCCTTGCCAGAAGCCAGCATAGACATGGTGTTCGCCGACCCGCCGTACAATCTTCAATTGGAGGGTGAACTGCATAGGCCAAATAATTCCAAGGTCGATGCCGTCAACGATGACTGGGATCAGTTCGAAAGCTTCGCCGCGTATGACCAGTTCAGCCGGGATTGGTTGGTTGCTGCGCGGCGGGTGTTGAAGCCCGACGGCACGCTTTGGGTCATCGGCAGCTATCACAACATTTTTCGGGTCGGCACGGCCCTACAAGATCTGGGCTACTGGATGCTCAATGATGTTATCTGGCGGAAAAACAATCCCATGCCCAATTTCCGCGGCCGACGGTTCACCAATGCCCACGAGACTATGATCTGGTGCGCCCGGTCGAAAGTTTCTAAATACCGATTTAATTACGAATCCATGAAGGCCCTGAACGACGATCTCCAAATGCGTTCTGATTGGCTCATGCCGATCTGTTCGGGTGTTGAACGGTTGAAGATCGATGGTAAGAAGGCCCATCCCACCCAGAAGCCGGAAGGTTTGGTTTACCGGACCATAATCGCCGCCACGAGCGTCGGTGACACGGTGCTCGACCCCTTTTTTGGTAGTGGCACCACGGGCGCCGTTGCGAAGAAGCTTGGCCGCCACTATGTGGGCATCGAACAGGACAAGGTTTACGCGACCATCGCCAAGAAGCGGATCGGCAAGATCCGCCGTATCTCAGACGAAGATATCTTGAAAATCGAACAAAAACGGGAGCAACCCCGCATCCCCTTCGGCTGGCTCCTGGAGCGTGGCCTGCTGGAGCCCGGCCAAGTGCTGACCGATAGAAGGCGTCGTTATTCCGCGCGCGTGCGCGCCGACGGTACGCTGATTACGGGTGACTTCAAGGGTTCGATCCACCAAGTCGGAGCCTTTGTGCAGAAGGCTCCGGCCTGCAATGGCTGGCAGTACTGGTACGTGGAGAAGTGGGGCAAGCTGGTCCCCATCGATCTCTACCGCCAGAAGATTCGCGCCGAACTTCACTGAGCCGCGTGGTGGCGCCGCTCCCAGCGGCGTAGCCAACATAGATACATCCCGCCCAGTGCCGACACGCCGGCAAAGACGCCGAAGGTGGCTGTATAGCTTCCCAGGACCGCATGCGTGGCCGTGAACGCCGGCGGTCCGACAAGGATGCCTGCGAAGCTGACTACGAGAACGGCGCCAGTGGCTTTGCTGGTGGCGTCTACAGGAGCGATGCGCGCGATCTCCGCCATGAAGACCCCGTTCCAGCCGACGGCACCGAAACTGAACAGGGCCATCAGTGTATAGACCCAAACATGGGACGATTGGGCTGTGAGCGCCGATGTGGCCAGGGCGAAAATGACACTTAACAACGCGATCATCAGGAGCACCGCGTTGCCATCGCGTATACGATCCGCCAGCCATCCCCACCATAGTCGGCCGGTGACCCCGGCGATCTGCAGGATTGCCAGAATGATTCCCGCCTCGATTAGGCCAAAGCCCAGATCGGTCACCAGCATGGTTACAGTGAAGGTGGTCAGGCACAGCTGCATGGCCGCGAAACAAAAGGCGACGAATCCGTAATAGCGGAGCCGTCGTTCATGCCACATGATCGCCATCTCTGTGAGCGGATTGCGTTTTAGCGAATGGGCCGGGTCCCGGTCCGCGTCCCAACTCCACCGCAACGGCTGCATGGCTAGTGCCACAGCCACGGTGACCGCAACGCCGAGGATCAATGGCGCCTGCGGCCCCCACGATAGCGCCACTGGCGGCGCCATGAAACCCGCCGCCGCACCGCCCAGTGGCACAGATGTCTGTTTGATAGAAAATAGGAAATTCCGGTTTGTTGGGGTCGTTACCCGAGCCAGGAGGTGTGAGGCCGGCGGATTGGTCAGGGCATATCCGAGCCCACAGAATACTGCGCCCACGGCCAAAACGCTCAACGACGGTACCGCCATCAGCGCCGCGCCGACCGCGGATAGCATCAAGGCTAATTGGCTGGCCCGCAACGCCCCCCAGCGGCGCACGACGGTTCCCGACATGGCCGAAAGCGCCGCTGCCCCAAAATAGGCGATGCCAATCTGGATGCCGACCATGGCAGGTTCAACTTCCAGCATGGTGGCCATTTCTGGGGCGATCGCTGCTGGTATCACCACATTCATGGTGACCAACGCCTGCACCGTCGTGGTGGTCAGGAGAACGAGAAATTTGTTGGGTGGATGAGCCAGCGTCTTAGCCATTGACCTTGGCGGCTTTTTCGCAATCCCTGCGGATCATGCCGGCGGTTACGCGCTGACGTTCCTCATCATCCCACACTTGCTCCAGCAAGAATTTTAGGCTGTCGCGCCGTTGGTGCGTGTCCGCCTCGGTCAGTTGGCGATTGAGCTTGGTGATGGCGGACTGACGATTTCGTTCAATCTCCGCGATCAGGGCGTTGAAATCTTCTACGCATTCCCGCGTGGTCACAGCCCCCGCCGGGCTCGTCATGACTCCCAGGGCCAAAAGGAGGGCGGTGATTGCAAGCGAAACGGAGGGGGGCATGTAGTTCATAAGCTTTGGGCACCTTTTCGGAACTAGCTTCCCACCCCTGGCGGGGCCGCGTCAATCGCGGTGGATTTCTAGGGGTCGAGGGGATAGGGTCGTCGCGACCAAGGAGTATCCGCACATGAAAAGTCACTATGTCCGCGTCTGGGACGCGGCGGAATCCCATCCACGCGAGGATGAGTTGGCCTGGAAAATTGCCGAATATGCGCTGAGCCGTCCACCCATCGACGATGACGTGGCGGAGATGGTGCGGTGCCGGGTGGTGGACAACGCCGCCGTGGCATTGGCGGCCATCAACCGCCAGCCCGCGACGTCTGCGCGGGCCATGGCCTTGGCCCATCCGCATCCCAACGGCGCAACCTTGTTCGGGCTCGCCCCAGAAATCACCGTGCATGCCGAATGGGCGGCCTGGGCCAATGCGACGGCGGTCCGCGAACTGGATTTCCATGACACGTTTTTGGCAAAGGATTTCGGCCACCCCGGTGACAATATCGTTCCCTTGATCGCTGTCGCCCAACAGACAGGTAAAGACGGTGCGGCATTGATCCGCAGCGCCGCCATTGCCTATGAGGTGCACGTGGCCCTGATGAAAGGCATCAGCCTGCATGCGCACAAGAAGGATCACGTAGCACATCTGTTGCCGAGCACGGTGGCGGGGCTTGGGGCGCTGTTGGATCTTCCGATCGAAGTTGTCTACCACGCGATTAATCAAGCGGTGCACCTGGGATTTTCGACCCGGCAATCACGGAAGGGGGGGATCACTTCTTGGAAGGCGTACGTCCCGGGGTATTCGGGCAAGACGGCCATCGAGGCCGTGGACAGAGCCATGCGTGGCGAAGGCGCGCCGAACCCGGTATACGAAGGCGCAGATTCGGTTATCGCCTGGATGCTGGACGGTACACAGGGTGCGTACACGATTCGTTTGCCGGCCCCGGGTAAGGCGCCGCGGGGCATCATGGAGACTTACACCAAAGCGCATTCGGCGGAATACCAGGCACAGGCGTTGATTGATCTGGCATACGAGGTGCGCGAGGATATTGACGTAAACGAGGTCGACCAGATCATCCTGCACACCTCCCATCACACCCATTCAGTGATCGGCACCGGCTCCAACGATCCTCAGAAGTTCGATCCCACGGCGAGCCGCGAAACTTTAGACCACTCGGCCATGTACATCCTGGCCGTGGCTTTGGAGGACGGACGTTGGCATCACGAAGACAGTTATGCTCCCCATCGAGCCGCGCGGCCAGAAACGGTGTCGCTTTGGAACAAGATCGAAACTCGTGAGGACGCGGATTGGGAGCGCCGCTATCACGATACGGACCCAGCGAAGCGTGCCTTTGGCGGGCGGCTGGAGGTAATTATGCGGGACGGCACGATCGTTGAAGCTAGCAAGGATGTGGCCGACGCACACCCCAACGGTGTCGCGCCGTGGACTTGGTCCGACTATGTGCGAAAATTCGACGCGTTGATGCTCGATGTGATAGACGCCAGCGAACGCGATCGGTTCATCGTGGCGGCTTCCGGATTGGACGAACTCAGCGCTGATGAGATCGGCACCCTTAATCCGATTCTGCCGGCCGATAGCGTCGAGTATTCCCAACCGACCGGACAGGGGATTTTCGACTGGGCCAAGGACGCTTGATCCCATCCCATGGCCAAAAACAGCGTCATTATCGGCATCGGACTGATGGTCCTGGGTTCCGCTTTTCTGTCCGGAAAGGATGGATTGGTTAAATCCTTCCTCCATCAGGTCGACCCTTTCCAGATCATCTGGATGCAGTTTACCGGGACGTTTCTGGTGATGGCGCTGATCGCCTTTCCGAAGCATGGTCTGCGGGTGTTCCGACCGCGCCCGCTGGGTGGCCAGTTCCTGCGAGGCGCCATGAACATCAGCGCCGTTGCGTCCCTCTATTGGGCGCTGAGTTATATCCCCTTGGCCGACGCCACGGCCATGCTACTTTTCGCGCCGGCGGTGGCGACGATTCTCTCACCCGTCGTCCTGGGGGAGAAAATCGGCTTGCTGCGGATCACTGCCGTTCTAGTCGGGTTTTGCGGCGTCCTGATCATTTTGCGTCCAGGATTTGCCGGCGACCCGAAGGGCTATTACATCGGGTTGATGGCGGGTGTCTTATTGGGCGGTTACTTCCTAGCCAACCGTCGTCTCGCGGGTGGCCAATCCATCATGTTGGATATTACCCACAATGCGCTCACGGGTGCGCTGGCGCTGAGCCCTCTCGTGCCCATGTTCTGGCGCCCGATACCAGAAGTTCTGACCTGGACGTTGGTGATCGGACTGGGTATGGCAATCATCGGCCAGGGATCCATGATCGCATCCTTTAAGTTCGGATCTGCCGCCGTTATTTCGCCGTATTCCTATACCATGTTGATTTTCGCGGCGGCTATCGGCTACTTCGCCTTTGGCACCATCCCTGACGCTTTCACATGGACCGGCATTACCCTGATCGTTTGTTCGGGCATATATATCGCGCACCGCGAGCGCAAGGCGGCACGCGCGTAGACACCCCCGCCACGTTCGGCGCTGCCCTGCCCTGAGTATCACCATAACGGCATGATCCGCGACCTTAATGTTGATTTCTGGAATTCCAAGCCGAGAAGCTGTTGGTATTGGCCTGCGCTGCCGGATCGCGACGTGAGCGCTATTTCATTTATTGAAGTTGCGTTCCGCTCGTGTTTGCCGAGGCTCCAGGGCCTCGTTATAACGTTTCCCTGACAATCCGGGGAGACATGTGTTCATGAGTTATGCCACACCGTATGCGGGTTTGAAGATCGTCGACATCACGCAGGGGTTCGCCGGGCCGTATTGCGCTGGTATTTTTGCCCTGTATGGTGCCGATGTGATCAAGGTCGAGCCGTTCGAAGGGGATTGGATCCGTGCCATTGGAGAGAGCTATGGTGGACAAACACCGCTCGGCATGGTGGCCAACCCCCACAAGCGTTCCATCGCACTCAACCTGAAGTCTGATGCGGCACGTGACATCGTTCATAAGTTGGCCGCCGATGCCGATGTTTTCCTTGAGAGCTTCCGGCCTGGCGTGGCGGTGCGTTTGGGCGTCGGGTTCGACGATATTCAAAAAACAAATCCGAATATCATCTACGGCTCTGTCAGCGGGTTCGGTCAAACGGGGCCCTATGCGAAACGGCCAGGCACTGACACGGTATTGCAATCTTTCTCGGGCTTGGTTTCCGTGAATAAGGGAAACGACGGGATACCGCACCGGGTCGGCATGTTGGTGCCGGACACCATTACGGGCGTCTACGCCCATCAGGCGGTGGCGGCGGCCTTGGCGGGCCGAGGTGATGAAGAGGAGGGCATTCATCTGGATCTTAGCCTGGCCCAAGCCATGGGCGCATTTCTGGCGCCCAAGGCCATTGAGAGGGTCTTGGCCGGGGGCGAGCCGCGCCTCTTGAACGCGCCGGCCGGCAGCTATGAGACCGGC
>DFRF01000197.1:0-10192 GCA_002378125.1 Rhodospirillaceae bacterium UBA3470
CGGCCGCTTGGATGGTGATGACTTGACGGCTATTCAAGCCCGGGTTGATCAGGGTGGCGTGGTACTTCGTTTCGCCGGCCCCCGACTAGCTCGAGAGGCTGGCACGGCGGATCCGTTGCTGCCGGTCCAATTGCGCCCTGGCGGACGCGCCATCGGTGGAGCATTATCCTGGGGAAAACCGGAAAGCCTGGCGCCGTTCCCCGCAACAAGCCCTTTCTACGGCCTGCCGGTGCCTGAGGACGTGGAGATTCGCCGTCAGGTTCTGGCTCAACCGTCCTTGGACTTGGCTGATAAGACCTGGGCGCGGCTCAGCGACGGGACGCCCCTGGTGACCGCCGCTAAACGCGGTCAGGGTTGGGTCGTCCTGGTTCATACCACGGCGAACGCGGAATGGTCCGACCTAGCGTTTTCGGGGCTCCACGTGAGGATGTTGCAGCGCCTGATCCGCCTGTCCCAAGGCGTCGTCGGCGAGTCCGGGATGGTGCCGCTCTCTCCAGTCGCGAACCTAGATGCCTTCGGGCGCTTGGGTGAACCGCCCGGCGGCGCGACAGCCATTCCTGGCACCGATTTCGCGACGACGGGCGTCTCGCCCCAGCACCCGCCGGGTTTCTATGGGACCAACCTGGCGCGGCGCGCCTTGAACTTGTCTCAGAGCCTGCCGGATTTGATCGCTGCCGGGAGCTTGCCTGACGGTGTAAAGTCGCGCGGCTACGTAAGATCCCGCGCGGCGGACCTCAAGCCCTGGTTGTTCGGTGCGGCGGCTGTGCTGTTTGTCTTGGATTTGTTAGTGAGCATGTGGGTGCGCGGTCTGCTGGGGGTGCTGATCCTGCGGACCGGTGCGATTCTTCTGGTCATGGGATTAACGATTTGCCCAGTAAAGGCCGAAGATGAATTCGCAAAGAAGAACAGTATTAAGACCCGTATGGCCTTCGTGATCACGGGAGATCGCCGGATCGACCGGATTAGCGAGGCAGGCCTGGCCGGTCTCAATTTGATCCTTTGGCGGCGTACGGCGGCGGAACTCGGATCGCCCCAGGGGGTTAATCCAGCGGTGGATGATCTTTCCTTCTTCCCGCTGCTCTATTGGCCGGTGGTCCCGGAGTACAACTTGCCGCAAGGTGCGGCGGCGCGGGTGGTAGAGTATCAACGTAATGGTGGCACGATCCTGTTCGACACCCGCGATCAGGCCTCCGATACGTCCAGCGGCACCTTGGCTCGGTTATCGCGGGAGCTGGAGATACCGCAGTTGGTGCCAGTCTCGGCTAACCATGTGCTGACCAAATCGTTTTACCTATTGAGGGATTTTCCCGGCCGTTGGACGGGCGGCACGCTTTGGGTTGAGAAGGCCGGCGAGCGCATCAACGATGGAGTCTCTCCCGTTATCGCCGGCAGCCATGATTGGGCCGGCGCCTGGGCCGTCGACGATCAGCAACGTCCGCTATTCCCCGTTGTGCCCGGCGGTGAACGCCAGCGCGAAATCGCGTATCGGTTCGGCGTCAACCTGGTCATGTACACCTTGACTGGAAATTACAAGGCGGATCAAGTCCACATGCCGGCGATTATTCGGAGGCTTGGCCAATGACCGGCGTCGTGGAACTATCCCCCTTCCTGCCCATGGCGTTCATCATTGTGTTTGCTTTGATTGGCTTGGTGCTCAGCGCGATCATCGTGCTGCGATCCGGTCCGGGTGCCTTGTGGCGGGTTTTGGTGACCTTGGTGATCACAGTCATGCTTCTCAATCCCAAGATCATAGATGAGGAACGCGAGCCCCAGTCGGACGTCGTTGCCGTCATTGTCGATCGAACTGCCAGCCAGGAGGTTGGGGATCGGTCGGCGCAGACGGATAGGGCCGTCAGCCACATCCGTCGCCGGCTTGAGAAGTTGGATGATGTGGAGGTTCGCAAGGTCGATATCACCGACACCTTAGCCGGTCGTAACGAGGGCGATAGCGAAGGTAGCCTGGTGCTGAATACGCTTCGTCTGACCCTAGGCAGTATCCCGAAAAAGCGGGTGGCCGGGGCGATCGTGGTGTCGGACGGCCAGGTCCACGACCCGGATTTGATCGCGGGCTTGAAGGAGGCGGGTTCGCCCATTCACCTTCTGCTTACCGGCCAACCTGATGAGATCGACCGACGGCTCGTCATCGAAAAGGCGCCCGCCTACGGGCTCGTCGGCAAGGACGCAACGGTCACCTACCGTGTGGAGGATAAGGTTGGGCCCATGGGCGCTGGCCTGGACCAATTGGCTCGGGTGGCCTTGCGGGACGGTGATAAGGTTCTAGCGACGGCGCAGATTGCGGTCGGACGGACCGATACCTTCACCGTCCCCGTAACGCATGCCGGGCCAACGATTCTAACCCTTGATGTGGCGCCGACGCCTGGTGAACTATCGACGGTCAATAACCGCGCCCTGATCACCATCAACGGGGTGCGTGAACGCCTGCGTGTGCTGTTAGTTTCTGGCCAACCACACGCTGGCGAGCGGGTATGGCGGAACCTTCTTAAATCCGATCCGGCGGTTGACCTTGTGCATTTCACGATCCTGCGTCCGCCCGAGAAGGATGATTTTACGCCGCTCAACGAGATTGCATTGATTGCGTTTCCAACCCGGGAACTGTTCGAAGTAAAGCTCAAGGAATTCGACATGGTGGTTTTTGATCGCTATGTGGTTCGCGACGTTCTTCCGCCGTCCTATCTGCGTAACATCATCAGTTACGTTCGCGAGGGTGGTGCTCTACTGTTGGCGGTGGGACCCGAGTTCGCGAATGAACGTAGCCTGTTCAACACTCCCCTTGGCGAAGTCCTGCCGGCTGTGCCCACGGGCAACGTGGTGGAAACTGGGTTTCGCCCCAAGGTTACAGAGGTGGGTGACCGCCATCCAGTCACCGCTGCACTGCCGAAAGCGCGGGCGTCCCTGGCGAACCGGGGAACGGGGGAATGGGGCCGCTGGTTCCGCCAGATCGAAACGGCATCCCGCACCGGCCACACGCTCATGCAGGGCCCCGGTAGCCGACCACTTTTGGTTCTTGACCGTACGGGCAATGGGCGCGTGGCGACCATGCTCAGCGATCACATCTGGCTCTGGGCGCGGGGTTTCGAGGGCGGCGGCCCGCATGCTGAACTGATGCGACGCCTGGCGCATTGGTTGATGAAGGAGCCGGACCTGGAGGAAGAACGGCTCCGTGCCGAGGTTCGCGAGGGGAAGTTGCATATTATTCGCCGAAGTCTGCGTGACGCGCCTGCCACGATCACCGTCACGACGCCGACGGGGGTGGTGGAAACGTATCCTGTGACCACGTCCAAGACGGGCGTTGCCGAATTAGTCGTACACGCTTCCAAAACGGGACTATACCGGGTCAGCGATGGGGAGCGTGAGGCTCTTGCCGCGGCCGGCTCCCTGAACTCTATCGAATTCGCCGATCTTCGGGCGACGCCCGAATTTCTAGCCCCGTTGGCCGACGCCACTGGTGGCGGCATCCAGTGGATCCGCGATGGCCTTCCTGATTTCCGTATGGTGCGCCGTAACCGGGATCGAGCCGGGAAAGGATGGCTGGGTTTAATCGATAATAAGGCATACGTTGTCACCGGCGTCAGCGAGTTTCCAATGGTGCCGCCGGCCTTCTTCATGATCTGTGTTCTGCTGTTGCTCATGTGTGCATGGTGGAAAGAGGGGCGGTAATATGACGACCCTACAGGATTTGTTGATGGCCCCGCTGCATGACCGCGATAATATCAAAAACAAGCAAGGGCTGCACCAATGATTACCATCGCCCCTCCCTTTGACCAACTGGTTGCCGCCAACATAGGATGACTGAACGGTGAGCATGGCTTCCGCTTTAGTATGGTTGGATGATCGAAGTGTCTGGGGGGCATCTTGCCCGGCAAAACCTGCCCGGTTAGCCGAAAAACCATCCCTAATAATACGTAAGTTATTGAAAATATTATTATAATTATTTGGCATGGATCCTGCTGCTTGTTTCTCGACCGGGCCATTGACGGCAAAACGTCGCGGGGTTCGGGACTAGAACGGGAAAAGTGGAAACAAAACGATGCAAGCGCTCAACATTTCTGCGACGGGCATGATGGCCCAGCAACGGCGCACCGAGGTGGTTGCCAACAACCTGGCGAACATGAACACCTTCGGCTATCAGAAACGTCGCGTAGAATTCAACGATCTGCTCTACAAGCACCAGCCCCGCCGGGCGACCCCTTCGTCGTCCCCAGGAACGACCGTACCGGGCGTCGTCAACTCTGGCATGGGGGTGAAGCTGGCCGCTGTTTACCGGGTTAACGAACCGGGTGTCCACAAACAGACGGGCGGCTCGTTTGACCTGGCCATCCAGGGTGACGGGTTCTTCCAGGTGCAACTGCCGAACGGTGAAATCGGCTACACACGCGACGGTGCCTTTCAACAAAATGAAACCGGTACGCTCGTCAACCATAACGGTTTTCCGGTGCAGCCTGGCATCGTGATTCCGCCAAACACCACCGAGGTAAGTATCAGCTCCGACGGTAGCGTCCAGGCGAAGATTGCGGGTGCCAGTGCACCGGTCAATGTGGGTCAGATTCAGATGGCCCTGTTCGCCAATCCCGGCGGACTGAGGGCGACCGGTGATAATCTGTTCCTGGCCACCGAAGCGTCCGGCGCTGCGACCGTGTCTGCGCCCAGCTTAAACGGCGCTGGGTCGGTCATGCAGGGATTTGTTGAGGCCTCGAACGTGAACGCCATCGAAGAGATCGCCGCGTTGATCCGCGCCGAGAAAGCTTACTCGATGAATTCGAAGGTCATGTCAACGGCCGACCAGATGATGGCGACGTCACGCCGCTAGATATTCCCCATCTTGGTCACTTCAAGGTTTTCGCCGGGTGTGGCCGTGAACTTGCTCGCTGCTTTTCTGGAGAGGCATTAGAATTCGACGAAGATAGGTTGGTGGTCGGAACCCTGGGCGTCTTCGTCCACCCACATGCGCGACACTCGGTCGACCAGGTCCGGGGTCATGAACGCGTAATCGATGCGGACCATGCCATTGTCGCTACCGCACGTTAGGCCGCCAGACGGGTCGTTGCCGACAGCATGCCAGACGTCGACCAGTCCATCCAGGCGGCTGATGCGGCCATACCTGGAATCTAGGGAGCCGGCCAAGAGCTCATACTCCGGGTCAATGGGCGTCAGGTTAAAATCGCCAAGGAAAATGGCGCCCGGGGGCATGTCCACCAGGGGGCCGTCGGTGGTCCAGTGGCTGGACGCCTTGCGGCCCGTGACCACACCGCCTTGGCTAGGTGTTTCGCGAAGAATGCGGTTAAGGGTACTGATTTGGACCTGGCGTTCCGCCGCTGCTGCATGGGCCAAGTGTACCGAATAGACGCGAACCGCGCCCACGTCAGGCGTGTCGATGACGCCTTCTAAGGCGGAGCGCTGCAAGGCCAGCTGGTCGACCATGCCGAATTTTGGCAATAAATGATTGCGGCTAGATTGGATCGGCCACTTCGACAGTAACATATTGCCGAACTGGCGCCGTCTATTGGTTACCGTTCCGTCATCTGCGATCAGGCTGGCGTCCAGGTTGACGCCGCCGCCATAGACCCAGAAATGCCTCGGAAACAGATCGCCGATCGCGGCCGCCTGATCCGTCAGGCCGGTCGAAGAGAAATAACGTTCGACTTCCTGGAGCGCGATGATGTCGCAATCGTCGATCTCGGTGGCGATCCGAGCCAGGTCGATTTTCCCGTCTTTACCGGTGCCGTACTGAATGTTGTAGCTACATATGATCATCAGGCGTTCTTAGTAGGTTGCCGGAACTGACGCAATGTACGGTTTCAGGAATTTACAGTGTCGGGATCAACCGGTGGTGCGCGTCGTGTCGGGTTTCCCGGCCTTTGTGATGGCGCGCAACTCGGCAAGGGTGATGCGGCCGTCGCCATTGGTGTCCAGCATGGCGAAACGCGCCATGCCCTTGACTTCGTATTCATCGATGGAAATGCGGCCGTTATTGTCGCCGTCGAACCAGGCAAAGCGGCCGAGCCAGGCCCGGTCGTTGCGGAGTTCGAAGGGGCTCAATTGTTGGTCTCCGTCCGCGTCCATGCGCGCAAAACGCTGATAGCGTGCATTGTGCAGTTCATCTGGGACAATAGCACCGTTGCCGTCCCGATCGAGGGCGGCGAACCAGGCAGGTATGTTGTCGGCCTGGACCGGCGTAGCCAGTATGATCATGGCGAGCGCGAGAACGTTCTTCATAATGGTGGACCCCCAGTATAACTGCCAAGAATCCTACGGACAAATTATGAACGAAAACCTAAAGCGTGTTAGGCAATGTTCCTCACGCGCTCTGGTTGCGTCGGCTTCAATCTGAGGACAGATCAGAACAAGTGGGCCCGTCCATGCCATTTGTCCACCGCGCCTCCAACGATGAGGTTCGGGCCGTTTATGAGCAATACCTGTAGGGGATGGAGGAGTTGGCCGTTGGGGACCCAGACCTCGTTGCCTTCTTTCATCGCAACAATACCCCAGGCCATCTGGCTTTTGGCCGATAACTGGACCTAATCGGATTGTACCCTGGACCGTGTTCTTGAAGATCTGCTTGAGGTCTTTATGGAGAAGAAGGTTTAATTTCACCGACTTCCGCCAAGGCGCGCGGAAGAGGCTGCATGGACGGCGCGGCCTGCGAAAGGAGCTTCCCTAGTGAAGGGACAGATCGGCGAGGATGAAGCCTTTGAAAAAGGTAAAGGGGGTTTCTGCAGCGCAACCCCGTGCGTTATGTCCCCATAGCCTGCGCTAAATCCTCCATAGAATGGCCGATGACGTCCCAGTCCTCTTCTGGTTTGAAATCATTGGTTTGATCGGACCCGTATTCGTAGGGCCTTCCAATGTAAGCCGTGCGCATGCCGTGCGAACGTGCGGCGACTAGGTCGTCGTTATGTGCAGCCACCATCATCATCGCGCCGGGATCCAGGTTCAAAAGATCGATAGCGCCTAAGTACACGGCTGCGTCGCGCTTGTAGGCCTTGAACAAGTCGGAAGAGAAAATGAAATCCCAAGGTAGGCCCGCGCGCTTTCCCATGCCCGCCAATCCGATGATTGAGCCGTTGGATAGCGTTCCCAGAAGATAGCGCCGCTTCAATCGCGTGAGGCCTGGCACGCAATCGGGCCAGGGGTCTAACTGGTGCCACCAGAGGTTCATGGCCTGGCGGTCATCTTCACCAACGGCGTTGTCCAGGCCGAAGTCCGTGAGAATCTCGTCCAAGCGCTCGCGGTGGATCACATCGATGGCCGTCCACGGCCGCTCGCCGGACTGGACACGCGCCATGCCTGGTTTGTAACCGGCCCGCCAGGCCCGCGCAAAGGCGTCCCAATCGATTTCGGCAAGAGATTTTTCCCGTGCCAATTGTTCCCCCTTGCGGGTGATGGAGCCGCGCCAATCTGCGACAGTGCCGAAGGTGTCGAAAAGAAGGGCTTTCACGTTGTCGAAACTCATGTTTGCTTCCGATTGTTATGGGGGGAAATGAATGTTTCATCATCAACCATGAGACATGAGAGAACAAATTTCTTTATTTCGGCGGGCAGGTTTTTTGCCTGGGCATCAGCCTGTGCCAGACCAGTGGATTTGAAACTGGTCCTGCTAGTCGATGTTTTGGGCAACATCGACGACGAGCGGGTGGCGTTGCAGCGCTTCGAATTTATCAATACGACTAGCGCTCCCGGGTCATGAAGACCATCCAAAGCCACCGTCAGGAGTGCATCGCGCTCTCATGCGCGGAATGGGCCAATGATCTTTACCAGGAGACCTTGCGATTGGTGAGTGATCCATTACTAAGGCCAGCACAGCCGCGTTCGCGGTATCGAAAAGCAGGCCGGGATGACGGCATCATCATGCTGATGTATGGCCCATGATATTTAGGCTCGGTAATTTATATAAATTGCATATGATGATAGCTAGAGCGCGTCAGAAGTTGAACAAGGAGGGTAGGGTGAAGATCAAAATTGTTAAGTTGCTCGCGACCGCCTGTCTGGCTTTTTTTGTGACCGGCTTGGTCGGCCCTGCCGTGGCCGATGTTTTTATCAAGCCGACCCGGTCCGATGATGGGCTCTATCACCACAAATGGTTCAAGGATTCGTTCCTTGATCTGAAAGACGATCTACAGGAAGCGGATGAGGCCGGAAAACGTCTGGCCATCATTTTCGAGCAGGTGGGCTGCATATATTGCAAGAAGATGCAGACCGAGGTCCTGGCTGAGAAGTCCATCAATGACTACGTGCGAAAGAATTTCGATGTGGTACAGATGAACCTTTGGGGTAGCCGGAATGTGACTGACTTTGACGGCAAGGTGATGCCGGAGAAGGCACTAGCAAAACGTTGGGGCGTGATTTTCACGCCGACGATTGTATTCATTCCCGAATTTGCGGCCCTGTCTTCGGGCAAACCTGGCCATGAAATCAAGGTGGCGAGCATGCCTGGCGCCTTCGGCGGACTCACGTTCAAGGCGATGTTCGAATGGGTTAAGGCGAAGGGCTATGAAGGGAACGAACATTTTCAGAAGTATGTCATTAACAAGATGAACAAGCGCCGCACGCAATAGGGTTTCTTCGCGAAGACATTCATCAGCGGCGATAGTGTCCCGCGATTTGATCCATCAGAAGTTGGACGAAAATACCCCGCCGAGGGACGTGACCCCTGTCGTCATCGTTAGATGTCACGCGACTAAATTTATGCATTTCGTAATCTTCGCTGACTTTGGGAAATGATTCCTCGCGGACCTTACCCTGTTTTCCAAAGGCGGCAAATCGACCGGCAATCAAATCCCTGGGCCGTCACTATTTCCTATTGCCAACGGCTGCCATGCATCTGGCGCATGGACTGGAGGTGGGCATGAAGACTGCGTATGCCCCCATTTTCTAAAGGTTCACACTTTTGTGCTTAGATACCAGGGCTTGATTTCATATAGGGGTATTCATCGGGATTTCTAAACGACTTTAAAATAGTAAGAAGAACAATCACGTCGTGCGGGTTCGATGATGGGTATCAACTGTTGGAATTCTAACCACGTGGAATGGGGAGGTGCGTGTGTTTGGTCAACAGGTAATAAGTGGACTTGCGACTGGTAGCCTTTATGCTTTGACTGCGGTGGCCGTGGTGGTTGTGTTCCGAAACACGCGGACCATCAACCTTGCGCAGGGCGACTTTGCCATGATCGGCGCCTTCTTGGCTGTGATCCTAATCAAGGATTTTGGAGCGAATTATTATCTCGCTCTCGCCGGGGCTGTTATTGGCTGCATTGGTCTCGGTATTCTGGTTGAACGTCTGGTGATGCGTCAGATTGCTGATTCGGACTGGCTCACGCTGTTTACAGCAACCCTCGGCATGTACTACATCCTGCATGGCGTTGCTGGGCATCTCTGGGGTCGCGATACTAAGGCGTTTCCAATCACCTTTGACCCGACACCCATTGAGATTATTGGTGGGATCATCAGCCAGGGACATTTGGTCAACATGGCTTGGGCCGCGGGAATTGGCCTGGTGCTATTCGTCTTTTTCAAGTTCACTAAACAAGGCATCGCCATGCGTGCCGTGACCGACGATCCAGAGACGGCCAAATTGATGGGCATTCCGGTGCGTTTCATTGTGCTCCTGACCTGGGGCATGGCTGGCTTTCTAGCCGCCTTCGCAGGCGTGCTGATCGCACCAATCATCTATGTGGCCCCGGAAATGATGGATGAGGTGCTCGTGAAGGGATACGTAGCAGCCGTCTTTGGTGGACTCTACTCCATCCCTGGCGCCATCCTTGGCGCCTTGATGATCGGCGTCGTAGAGAACCTCGCAGGCGGGTATCTCGGCTCACACTTCAAGACCGCAACAGCTTTCGCCATGATCGTTTTGCTTCTCGCCTTCCGCCCACAAGGCTTATTTGGCATCCAGAAACGTCGGGAAGTCTAAAGCTATGGAAATTCAATCATCCAAACCTAATGAGGCTTCTACCTTGCCCTGGACGGAAGTTTCGGCCCGAAAGACCAGAGAAAAGCGGCGAAATTGGGCAGGAATGATCGGGTTATTCGTGGCAGCCGCGCTGTTTCCCATGATGCCCGGCGTCGAGGGTTGGATGGCCTCTGAGGCGACGCTTATCATCATGTACATCATGGCAGCGCAGGGGGTGTCTATCCTGACGGGCTATACGGGCTTAGTCACTGTCGGACACGGCGG
>DFRF01000197.1:10558-11663 GCA_002378125.1 Rhodospirillaceae bacterium UBA3470
AAGTATTTCGGCACTGACTTGATTACAGCAATCATCGTCGGCGCGGCCGCCGCCGCCTTTATCGGCTGTGCCCTTGGCTTTGTGTTTCTTCGGCTCTCGGGCGCTTTCATGGCCATTGGCACCTTGGGATTTGCGTTTTTCATCGGCACAGTAGTCAACAATGTGCCAATCTTCGAAGGCCGCGAAGGCATCTCTTTGCCGGACAACCATGTACTCGGATTTGGGATCGAAGATGTCGGATTTTTCTATGTTGCCTTACTGGCATTGGCAGGAACGACGCTGTTCATTTATGCATTAGTTCATTCCGCCGTAGGCCGGGCCTTCATGTCGCTAAGGGACTCGGAAAAAGCCGCAGAGGCTAGTGGCGTCAACCGCATTTTCTATCGCACGCTTGCATTCACACTGAGCGCCGCGGTCACGGGCGTAGCCGGCGTACTGTTCGCTCATTATGTCAACTACGTTTCGTCGGAAGTTTTTGGCGACATCTGGTACTCGGTGGATTTCCTGGTGGCGACAGTGGTCGGTGGATCAGCCGTGTTGCTTGGGCCCTTCGTTGGCGGATTGTTCGTCGCGTTCCTGCCGACGTTGATCGAGTTTTTCGTCGACCAACCGGGTGATCTGGCCTTCATTATCAAGGGCGGCGCATTAATTTTGGTACTCATGGTTGCGCCAGCAGGCGCCGTCGAGGGGGTCACGCGCTTATTCAATCGACTGTTCACCGGCCGGAGGGGGAAATCCAATGAGTAGCCATCTCCGCTGCGAGAACGTCACGGTCAGTTTCGGCGGCGTTATCGCATGCAACCAGATCACGCTAGACGTTCCGGAAGGCAAGATTGTTGGTCTCATTGGACCTAACGGCGCCGGCAAGACGACGCTGTTCAACGTCTTGAGCCGCTTCCAGGATTACGAAGAAGGCCATGTTTATGTGCGTGGCCAACCAGTCGACGCTAAAAAAGCGCATGAGATGATCACAAATGGCATGGCACGGACATTCCAGAATATTAATTTGTTCTCGGAACAAACCACGCTCCAAAACATTCTGATCGGTGCGCACCATAGAATCGGCGATCCATTCTCCAACATGTTGTGGTTGCCGAACTCGCGT
>DFRF01000174.1:0-162 GCA_002378125.1 Rhodospirillaceae bacterium UBA3470
GTCATCGAGGAGGCGCCCGCCCCCAACCTGCCGGACGTCGTGCGCGCCGCCATGCTGGGCGCGGCGGTGAAATTGGCCCACGCTATCGGCTACGACAGCGCGGGCACGGTGGAGTTCATCTATGACGCCGCCACAGAGGAGTTCTACTTCCTGGAGATGAAT
>DFRF01000174.1:480-645 GCA_002378125.1 Rhodospirillaceae bacterium UBA3470
GGAGATGAATACGCGCCTGCAGGTAGAGCATCCGGTAACGGAAATGGTGACCGGTATCGACATCGTGGGCTGGCAACTTCGTATTGCCGGCGGCGCAGCCCTGACGCTGGCGCAGGCGGATATCCGCTGCGACGGCTGGGCAATGGAGGCTCGTCTGGCCGCCGA
>DFRF01000174.1:964-16685 GCA_002378125.1 Rhodospirillaceae bacterium UBA3470
GGAGGCTCGTCTGGCCGCCGAGGATCCGGCGGCAAACTTCCGTCCCAAGACTGGTCAAATCACCGACCTTGCTTTCCCCGCGGGTGACAGCCTCCGCGTCGACAGCGGCATTGCCACGGGGGTCATGGTCGGACATTACTACGATTCCATGCTGGCTAAGGTGATCGCCTTCGGCCGCGACCGCGCCACGGCACGCCGGCGGCTCTGGCGCGCATTGGACGAAACGCGGCTCGGCGGTGTCGACTGCAACCTAGGATTTCTATGCAGCCTACTCGACCTTCCCGCGTTCTTGTCAGGCACCCATCATACGGGGCTGTTGAAGGATACCTGGCCAGAGGGTTGGCGGCGCCCAACGCTTACGGACGATGACCGCGCGTCAGCCGTCGTCGCGGCGTTGCTGGCAGCCCGAAACGGGAATCCCGCCGACGCGTCACCATGGCAAAGCCTGGGCGCATGGCGGATGACCACGCAGCTCGGCCGCCCGGGGACCGCGACGCGGTACCTGCGGGACGACAGCGGCGCACTTACGGCCGCGACCGTTGCCGATGACGGCACGCAGATCACCGTCCGCCTGAATGATACGTACACTCAGGTCTTCGACGCAGCAGATTGGTCGGATGGCGTCCTTGAGCACACGCACGCCGGTCAAACCGAGATGCGCACCATTTGGGTGCGTAATGGCTCGGTCTCCTTCTGGCGGTACGGCAACATGCACCGCATCGAGGTGCTCACACCCGAGGACGCCCTGCTCGGCGCGCCCGTCGAGACTGCTAGCGATGATGTCTCTGTGACCGCTCCCATGCCTGGCATAGTCACCGACGTGCGGGTGAGACCCGGCGACACGGTGACAGCCGGCGACACCGTCCTCGTCCTGGAAGCTATGAAACTTCTTCAGGATTTGAAATCTCCCCGTGATGCAACCGTTCTTGAGGTGCGACATCAAGCCGGCGACACGGTGGACGGCGGCGCCATTTTAATCACCTTTGGAAGCAGGGATTCTTGAGCCATGGACAACAGCATCTATTTCTCCCAAGAGCACACAATGCTCCGCGACCAGATTTGCCGCTTCATCGCCGAGAAGGTCATCCCACATGGCGAACAATGGGAAGAAGACGGCCTAACACCGCGCGCCGTGTTGCGCGAGATGGGAGACTTAGGCTTTTTCGGCATCCGCTATCCGGAAGTCCACGGCGGTTCTGGTCTGAATACGCTCGCGACCGTTGTCCTGGCAGAGGAACTGGGCCGGTCCACCTTCGGGGGCTTCGCAGTGACTGTCCTCGTGCACACAGACATGGCGTCGCCGCACCTGGTCAATGCCGGCAACGACGTCCAAATGGCTAAGTACATGCCCGGCATCATCGCGGGCGAAACCATTACCGCCGTGGCGGTAACAGAACCGGATGCGGGCTCCGACGTGGCCGGCATTAAGACCCGCGCCGTCCGGGACGGCAACGATTGGGTGCTGAACGGATCAAAGATGTTCATCACCAACGGCGTGCATGGCGATTTATTTTTTGTTGCTGCTAAAACGGATTCAGACGCTAAGGGTTCGCGAGGGATCACTATGTTCATCGTGGAAAAAAATATGCCCGGCTTCAGGGTAGGCCGTGCACTCAAAAAGATGGGCTGGTTCTGCTCCGACACGGCTGAGTTGTTGTTCGAGAACTGCCGAGTACCGGCGGAAAACGTCCTGGGTGAGGTCAACCACGGGTTCTATGCGATCATGAAAAATTTCCAGAACGAACGCACGGTACTTGGCGCGCAGGCCATAGGCGAGGCCAGCAAGGCTATCGAGCTAACCTTGGATTACGTGAAGGTCCGCAAGGCCTTTGGGGGCGTGCTTTGGGATAAACAGGCCATCCGACAGCGGCTTTCCGAGCGCATGGCCCAAGTGGAAGCTGGCCGACAGTTGGTCTATCATGCCGCGTGGCTGGACGCGCAGGGCATTGAGTGCACGAAGGAGGTCTCCATGGTGAAAGCCTATTGCGGGGAATTGGTGAACAAGGTCATGTACGACTGCCAACAGTTTCATGGCGGCTTTGGTTACATCCGCGAGAGCGCAATTGAGCGCATGGTACGCGACGCGCGCATTCACGCGGTGGGCGGCGGCGCCACGGAAGTGATGCTGGAAGAAGTGGCGAAACGGGCTTAAGGGCTCGAAGGAGGATCATCACATGACGGCACCCATTTCGACTGAGGTCACCGACGACGGCATAGCTATCCTAACCTTGAACCGAGCGCCGGTTAACGCCCTGGTGCCCGCATTCCTAGAAGACATTGCTGCGACCCTGGATAGCCTGGCCACCGACGCGCGCGTTCACGCCGCGGTCCTGACCAGCGGGCTTGGGGTGTTGTCCGCTGGGTTCGACTTGAAGGCGGCACAGGCCTTCACGTTGGCCGATGAGACAGATATTGTTGATCACCTGAATACCGACTTCGCCACCATGTACGCTTTCCCCAAACCGCTGATCACAGCGGCGAACGGCGCAGCCATCGCCGGCGGCCTATTTTTCGTGCTGACCGCGGATTATACCGTCGCAGTTCCACAGGCGACGTTCGGCCTGGCGGAAGTTCGGGTCGGCGCGAATTTCCCTGTTGGCCCGCTAGAGATCGCCCGCGACGCGCTCTCGCCCGAAGTCCAACGTCGGCTAATGCTTGGCGGGCATCCCGTTGACGCAACAGACGCACGGACCATGGGCATCGTCGATGAGATCGCGGAACCCGAAGCGCTCATGGGTCGCGCCTTGGCCGTGGCACGGGAATACGCGAAAAATCCGCCGCTCGCCTACGCCGCCATCAAGGCTCAGCTCCGCCAGCCGGCATTGGCCATCATCCACGATGCCATAGACAATGGGTCCGATCCGACGCGCGCGGGCTGGTTCACGGCGGAAACTAAGGCCGCCATGGCTGCAATGATATCCGATCTCCGCTGACCATCGGACCCCGCGTCCAATTTCTTATATCTTTAGACCGACGGTTCAGCATTGGTTCGCGCGCGGCGCCAGAAGGCGGCGGTCATTTTCAGCGGCTGGGTTTTATCCATGACAACGGGCTAAACGCGCATCGACAATGGCTACGCGGGTGCCACGCACGACACCTACGGGAGCTTGGGGGTCTTTTCCTATTGCCGCGTGTCAATGGACAGCATCACCGTGGAGGATATCGGCAGCCGCATCAAACTGGCTCTAAAGGGGCCGGCTCCGCAAATCTTACCACTCAGCGGAAAAGCTCAGGTCGGTCCTTGAAATGCGCCAGAGCCTCGGGATTAGCAAGAGCCTCGGCGTTCTTGATGGCGTGGCCGTGGACCACGTCGCGAACGGCCAGCTCGGTAATCTTGCCGGACTTGGTGCGTGGGATATCCGGCACCTGAACCACTCGAGCCGGCACGTGGCGTGGCGTGCAGTTGGCTCGGACCTGCTTCTTAATCTTGTCCGTAAGGGCATCGTCAAGGGTAAGTCCTTTGCGGAGCACTATAAATAGCACCACCCGCACATCGTTGTCCCATTCCTGGCCGATGACGATGCCTTCCAACACCTCGTCCAATTTCTCCACCTGCCGGTAGATTTCAGCCGTGCCGATACGTACGCCGCCAGGGTTCAAGGTCGCATCCGATCGGCCGTAAATGATGAAGCCGCCGTGTTCCGTGCGCTCTATAAAGTCACCATGGGTCCAAACATTGGGGAACCGCGCGAAGTAGGCATCGTGTATGCGCGCTCCGTCGACATCATTTAGGAAACTCGGTACAGCCGGAAAGGCCTTGGTGCAAACCAGTTCCCCCTTCACGCCGGAGACCGAATTGCCGTCATCGTCAAAGACATCCGTGGCCATGCCCAAGATCGCGGTCTGTATTTCGCCTCGCCATACGGGCAAGGTCTCATCGCCGCCACAAAAGCAACCGCCAATGTCAGTGCCGCCCGACATAGAGGCTAGATGGACGTCGGATTTGATGCTGCTGTAGACATAGTCGAAGCCCTCAGGCACCAGGGTCGAGCCGGTCGAGCCTATGGATCGCAGCGACGACAAGTCATGCGTGTCCATGGGCTTCAGTCCCGCCTTGTTGCAAGCATCGATGTACTTCGCCGAGGTGCCAAACAGGGTCATTTCCTCCTGAGCGGCGAAATCCCAAAGCACGTTACCATCCGGATAAAACGGCGAGCCGTCGTAGAGCAAAAGCGTCGCGCCCCAGGCCAGGTTGCTGGCCAACCAGTTCCACATCATCCAACCCAGGGTCGTGAACCAGAAGACCCGGCTATCCGGCCCGATGGAAAATTGCGCTACCTGCTCCACCGCATGCTTCAACAGCATGCCGCCAGCCTCGTGCACTATGCACTTCGGCTGGCCAGTAGTGCCGGACGAATAGAGGATGTAGAGCGGATGGGAGAAGGGCATCTGTGCGAACTGGATGTCGGCCGGGGTGAAATTACCTACGAAGTTGGTAAAGTCCACGGCATCGCGAATGCCGGAGATATCGGGCTCGGTCAATGCGTAGGGCACAATGATAACACGCTGGATGCTGGGCACCCCGCTGACCAAGTCGGCCGTCTTTTTGCGGATATCGTGGGTCTTGCCGTTGTAGAAATAGCCGTCACAGGCGATCAGGACCTTCGGCTCGATCTGACCAAACCGATCCAGCACGCCCTGCAGGCCAAAATCAGGGGAACAGGAAGACCACGTGGCCCCCAGGCTCGCCGCCGCGAGCATGGAGATAATGGCTTCCGGCGTGTTCGGCATATACCCCACTACCCTGTCGCCGGGTTCCACGCCTTCTGTGTGCAGCGCCTGGGCCAATTGGGAGACAGCGTCGTAGAGCTCGGCAAAGGTCATGCGGCGACGGACCTTGTCCTCGCCCCAGAAGACGAGGGCTTCACCGTCATCACGGCGCTTCAGAAGGTTTTCGGCGAAATTGAAGCGCGCGTCCGGAAACCATTTCGCGCCGGGTAGCTTATCGACGTCAACGGAATCCTGCTCCCCCCAAGTCTCGCCCTTAAGTTCACAGAACTCGATAATGGTGCGCCAGAACTTCTCACGCTCGTCCACGGAGAACCGCCAGAGCGCTGTTGAATCGAGCAAGTCCACCTGCCACTGCGCGCTGACGGCGCGGCGCAGCTCGGTGATCTTCGCAGTTTCAATCTGTGCCGGTGTTGGTGTCCAGAGCGGTTCGATCATAGCGGAACCCCTGTTAAATCTTCGTCTTGAGCAGGCAGTATGTGACCGCCGGGGGCGCGGATCAAGACAGCGCCATCAATCGGGCATGGAGGCCATAGCAGGTGGGTCGCCGACATCCAGATAGGCGAAGACCCTGCCTCAATGCACGTCGTTCACGTGCGGCACGAATAAACGATAGACGGCCCAGAATACGGTGGCGTTATCCGTGAAGCCGAGAACCGCGATTAGATCGCGGATCACGTCCAAGGGCATAACGAAATAGGCCAATGCGGCCACGACGGCGTCTTCGGGTCACGGGCGCAATAGTAGGCGGCCACGGCCTCACGCACGAAGCTCAGCTTGCCGAGCGCACGCTTCACGTTCCCGCCCAGATTAGCTCAGACATGATGCTTGTTCTCTTCCACGTTCGTTGGCAAGCGGGCGGCTATTTCATCGGGCGAATTCATGCTGCTTGCGCCTCCGATAGACCGTGATATCACCGGCTCCAATACACTAGTTTAAACAAATTTCGGCGGAGTTAAGGTAATGGATATCAACGGATTGGCAGCAGTGGTCACGGGCGCAGCGTCGGGCCTGGGCGAGGCGACGGCGCGGGCGCTTGCCGCTGGTGGGGCAATAGTTGCTATCCTCGATCGCAACGAGGAAGGCGCGAAGGCCGTGGCTGATGACCTTGGCGCCGTCGGCATAGGTTGCGATGTCGCAAATTCGGCATCTATGGAAGCAGCCATTCAGGCGGCCGCTGATGCGCACGGCCCAGCGCGCATCCTCGTCAACTGCGCCGGCATCGGTCCGGCCGCCCGTGTGGTTGGGCGTGACGGCCCCATGGATTTACAAAAGTTCGCCCAGGTCATCAATATTAACCTAATTGGCACCTTCAACACCCTGCGCCTGGCGGCGGCGGCCATGGAGGACCTGGACGCCCTGGAAACGGGAGAACGGGGTATCATCATCAACACCGCCTCCGTTGCCGCCTTCGAAGGCCAAATCGGCCAGGCTGCCTACTCCGCCTCCAAGGGCGGCGTCCATGCCATGACCATTCCCGTGGCCCGCGAACTGGCGCGCTTCGGCATCCGGGTGCTGACCATCGCGCCCGGGATCATGGGCACGCCCATGCTGTTTGCGCTTCCGAACGAGGTTCAGGAAAGCTTGGGCAAGACCGTACCATTCCCAGCAAGACTGGGCTCCGCGGAGGAGTACGCCAAGCTCGTCCTTCACATGTGCAACAACGTCTACATGAACGGTGAAACGGTACGCCTTGATGGCGCGATCCGTTTGGCGGCGAAGTAACAATCTCAAAAATTGCCAATAAGATAAAGATCCCCTGAGGGCACTTTCACGTGTTGGGGAGGCGTCTTAGCTGTTGCAGCGATGGTCGTCATCTTGCCAAAGCCTGTGCCCGCAGCAATGTTTGCGCTTCAGGTCGTCATGGGCAATGACGCCGTCGTCGTTGCGATCCAGGCGCCGTGTCACCTTGGCAAGTGGCGTCGCGATCTAGCGGCACGTTAGGCCGTCGCCACGGCAGCCTGGTCATCTACGGGCGCGGCGTCGGTCTCCATCACCGTAGCACGTCGCATATCGCGCTTGAACCGTGACTCGTCGAAAGGCATGGCCCGGTGCATGGTGCAGCGATTATCCCAAATCAGCGTGTCACCGATCCGCCAATGGTGCGTATAGATATACTGCGGCTGGGTCGCGTGCTCAATGAGGTCACGAACCAGCAACCGGCCCTCTGCCACGGGGCGGTCCAAAATCCGCCCTATATGCGACGCTAGGTAAAGGGTCTTCCGACCCGACCCTGGATGCACCCGTACCATAGGTCGACGAATCGGCGGCAGGAGATGATGTTCCTCCTGAGAGAAGTTGTCGAACCCCAACAAGGCCCTCGACGTAAAGATTGAATGCACGGCGACCAAATCCTCAATCTGGCCTTTCATATACGCCGGAAGATCATCGTAGGCGGCGCGTAGATCGCAGACTTGGGTCTCACCGGCGATCGGCGGCACAGCGTGGGCATGCAGCATGGAATATTTCGCCGCAATCCGCTTAAATGACGAGTCCGTGTGCCACAAGCGATTGCCTAGGTTGAACAGACGGCGCCGATCGTCCAATTCGAGGATATTGCTGTCCTCATCCATGTTGGAGATGTCCACTAACTCCGTCGACACGCGCCGCTTGATGTCCGTTTGTAGCACGCCGTTGATGGCGTCGAGGGGCCCAAAGTTCTTAGCGAAAGCTATTTGATCGTCTTGGCTCACGGTAACGCCCCGGATCACCGTCACCGCGTAGCGATCCATGGCGTCAACGATCAGATCGCCGATGCCTGCATCCAGAGGCCGGGTCAAATCTACGCCCATGATCTCGGCTCCAAAGGTCGGCGTGAGGGCGGTGACGGAAACGCTCATGTCAGGGATTTTGCCGCATTTCCGCCTGCAATGTAACCCCAAGTGAGACACGGCCCCAGTGTCGTGCCCGCGCCAACGCCCTTGGATCCGAAGCTGTTCGCCGTCACGTTGCCCGCTGCGTAGAGGCCGGGTAGGACCGTGCCGTCAGGTTTTAGAACACGGGCCTTGGTGTCCGTCCTGGCCCCACCCTTGGTGGCCAAGAAGCTCGCCTTGAAGGGCATGGCATAGAACGGCGCCTTCTCGATGGTACCGAGGGTTGGATTCGGCTTGTGGTCCGGGTCGCCCCCACGGTTCCGGTCCCAGATGGTTGCGCCTCGGCCAAAATCCTCATCCACGCCGGCGCGAGCGAATTCACTGAAGCGCGCGGCTGTTTCCACCAGACCGGTCGGATTAACATCGATCTGAGCCGCCAACTCAGCCAGAGTATCGGCACGAAAGTGGTTGCCTTCGACGCCTTTCTTTGGCAGCGCGTGCGGATACTTCGCCGCAAACTGGCCATCATATATGCGCCATGCCGGCAGATGCAGGGGCTCACCCGTTCTCGGGTCGCGTTCGTCAAACGCCAGGCCCACATTCATCTGCTTTTCATTTATGAAGCGCTTACCGTGCTTGTTTACGATCATGGAATACGGCAGGAAATAGTCCGCCGCCGGCAAGCCGTGATGGGTTCGCCCTTCGTACTCCACAGGCGTCGTCCCCATGATCAGGGCCTGGTCCATGTGATCCAATTGCGCGCCTGCGGCCTCGGCCATGCACTGGCCGTCACCGGTGTTGGTATCGGGACTAGCGGTCCACTCCACGGGGCCTGGGAAAAATTTTGCCATCATCTCCGGATTCCACTCAAACCCGCCAGACGCCAGGATCACCGCCTTCGCGGCAACGGCTAGGGCGTCACCCACCCTTTCAACATCGATGCCAGTCACCACCCCCTCATGAACTATCAGGTGCTTTGCCGCCGTCTCCGCCCATATGGTGACGCCAGCATCGATGCAGCCTCGCAGCAATCCGATAGTAAGCGCGTTGCCCCGCGTCCGTTTGTCCCACAACCGCCGCCAGAACAGGCGCGGCGCGAACCTGAGTGTCCAACGCTTTGGCTGGGCGTAGAAAAAGGTATCCACCACCTCCTCGTAGCTCAGTTCCACGTTCACGGCGGGCCGGCGGATCTTGTCTTTCCAAGCCCCCGCCTGGACGGCACGTATAGGCCCAGCGGAAACGTTGCGCCCGAAAGCTTTGCCGCCTTTAACTTCCGCGTAGGGGTCGGGGTCACGGTTTGGGTTGAAGGTGATGGGGGTCTGGTCTTCGACGAACCGCAGCATCTGCGGCGCTTCGTCGACGAACGCCTGCCATAGGGGCTCCTCAGCATTGTGCCAACCAGCGGGGGAAACGGCACGGATGTAATTCATGGCATCGTCCGCTGAATCCTGAACGCCCAGGCGCGCTTGATGGTGATGGTTCGGCACCCAGATGCAGCCCCCGGACATTGCCGTAGTCCCACCGATGATGGGCGCCTTTTCAATGACTAGCACTTTCGCCCCCAGGTGGCCTGCCCGGAGCGCCGCGCTCAATCCCGCCGCGCCGGAACCGACTATAACGACGTCATATTCATGTTTCCCACTCATTCCAAAAACATAGCGGAACCGGCCCGACCCGACAAAGCCTGACACCTGTTGTCCGTTTTCCCCCATGAAACGCGTTGCTGTTGAGGCTCTGTCGGTGCGGCCTTACGCTTTCAGCCATGAAACTTCACACCACGCCCTCCAGTCCCTTCGGCTTCATGGCGCGGATCAGAATCCTGGAGAAAAGCCTCCAGGACCGGATCAGGGTAATACCCGCCAAAACCCGGACTATCGATAGTCCCTATTATCAGGTCAACCCGTCAGGCCGGGTGCCGTATCTGATTTTAGACAACGGCATGGGGTTGGAAGGTTCGCAATTAATCTGTGCCTACCTCGATCACCTGGATGGTCATCCCCGGTTCGATCATCCGGCAGGACCGGACGGTTGGGAATCGCGCCGTCTGGAAAGCCTGGCGCGCAGCATGCTGGACGGCATTTCCGTCTGGTCCCGGGAACTCAAGAGAGCCACCGATGAGCAATCGCCGACGATCATCGCACATGAGATCGCGCGGATTAAGCGCATGGTCGAAACCTGGGAGGAGAACGTCAACCATCCGCTGATGAACGGCGACTTCAATATGGCGCAGCTGACCTTGGCCGTAACCCTGAACATCGAACACCGCATGGAAGGGTTCGAATTCCGCGGTACGCACCCGATCCTCACGGCCTGGGCTAATCGCCTAGCGGAACGGCCGTCGTTGAAGGAATTGCTGCTTCACTTGGCCGGATAAGCCACGGCAGGCCATCCGGCGGCTTCAACGGCGACCCGCACGTCCGTGTCGTAGATAATTACGTGGCACACCTGGACTTCGCTGATTTTGTGAAGCAACAACGTGGTGTCTGGCAGGAACATCTACCCAGCAATGAAACGCCGCCAGTTTGATCCCCAATGACGCCATTGCAAGAATGCCGTATCCAATGGACAGGAGACGCGATTATGAGCGTTTTGAAGCTCGAAGAGTACGAGAACGACTTCTGGAAAGACGTCGACAACCGGATGTCCTGGGACCAGATCATCCCAGGGGATCTAAGGAACACCAAACCTGTCTCCCTGACCCAAGAGGTGATTTCCCAGTTCGCCAAACTGATCGGCGACGATAACCCCCTCTACCATGATGAGGAATACGCCAAGTCGACGCCTTATGGCGGCATCGTCGCGCCACCGAACATTCACATCGTCCTGATGTTCGCCTGCACAGACATTACGGATTGGATGCGGTCCCCCGGCACCATCAATTGTGGTCAGAGCTGGTACTACAACATTCCCGCCCGCCCAGGCGACACCATCACTATGCGCGGATCGGCCCTGGACAAGTTCATCAAGAAAGAACGCCTGTTCGCCGTTCACGAAAACGTCTTCACCAACCAGCACGGCCAGGTGATCTGCACTGGTCGCGGCCAAACCATCCGACCGGTTTGAGGCGGGAAATATGAGCACTCACGCGGAATTCAACAAGATCACCAGCGGCGAGAAAATTACCGGCCGGCCCTTCACTGTGACCCGGGAAACCATCGCCGACTTCGCCCTAGGGTCATTGGACTTCAATCCGCTCCACTTCGACGAAGACTACATGAAGGAGCAGTTCGGCAAAACTAAGTTCCGTGGTGTGATTATGCACGGCATGCAGAACTTCGCTATGATCACCCGCACGCTGACCGACTGGCTGACCCCTCGGAGCGGCTATCATCGCCGGCTGGAAACACGCTGGCTGACACCAGTCTACCTGGGTGACACGATCACCCCAGTGGCTACGGTGAAACGGAAACTGGAAACTGGCGGTAGCCGCTGGATCGTTTTCGAAATCAACGTGACCAATCAGAAAGGTATCAGCGTCGCCACTGGTGAGGCCATGGCTGAGTTCGCTGACGTGTTCCCGGGAGCGCCCACCTAAACGCTACCATCCATAAACGCCGCGAGCTTAGTGTCCTTTTTGGTCACGCCGCCCGCGTCATGGGTCGTCAACGTCACCTCGACGCGGTTATAGACATTAAACCACTCGGGATGGTGATCCATCTTTTCCGCCATCAGGGCGGCCCGCGTCATGAAGCCGAAAGCTTCGTTAAAGTTAGTGAACTGGAACGTCTTCTGAATGGCATCGCGATCATCCATCTCAGTCCAGCCATCAAGCGCTACCAACTTCTCGGCGCGCGCCGCGCCCACTAGTTTCTCCTCCACAGTGCTCCTCCTCCATTACATATACCTCTTCCAGACTTGAGATCTATTCTGCCTCAAATCAAGAGTACATTGCGGCCATCAGTTGGCAAACCGCGAACCTCGGCCAACCACCCTCGCTCGGCGAAATGGAGAAGATGGCGGAACAAGCCTCCTGGATCATCCCAGAGGAACTGTGCTGGCACATCAATGGCGTGATGATACGCATCGTTGAATTCCCCGGCAGGGAAACGGAAGTGGAGATGGGCCTGAAGTCGCCCTTCGACCTTTTAGGGCTCTACCGGGGCGTGTCGCTAGATCATAAGAGCGTCGCCTGGACGTCCGCGGAGATGAACATAATCTTAGTCTAACGCCGGCTGGTCCTAGATTACTGGTACGAGACGGGAGAGCCCCTCATGCGCCTTGTGCGCCATGTGCTGATCCATGAAATCGACCATTACCGCGGCCTCAGCGAGGCTAAAATGCAAAGGCCCGCTGTGTAAGACGCGCACTGCCCTCTTCGGTGGCACAATTATGAGCTTCGTTTTAGATACAATTCATCGTCTCGGTAGCAAACGAGAGGCCCCGAGAGACGTCGCAAGGCTTTCATCTACTTCTATTCCATCCGGCCCAGGTCTTCATTTTCCGGCATGAACCTTAGCTTGTCTCTATGCTGGTCCACGAAGCAGCTCATGTTGCTAACCGCACTGCATTTTTAGTCCAGACCAAGCTCAGCAAGTAACTCCTCAGCGCGTAATGATGGTTTATCGGTTTTCATCTCTGTCTCCTTATTCCAAAAAAGAGCCACCCCGGGTCGATGCACCAGCACGGCAAATTGTTGTTTAGAAAACCGAGGGGCTAAAAGTTCAGCCACATGAACTCGGTTTTCTTCTATTATTTAATGGGGGAAAATTAGCGCGGGTTTTGTTGGAGGATACGTTCGTGAGGTGGATTACACGGCTGATTTATTCGACGCTATTGTTCGCAGCCGGCTGGCTGTTCAACTTTGTGTTCGACATTCAGTTTGCTTTGGGTGTTGCTGCTGGCTGGCTAATGCGTGAGGGCTATGACAATGCGGGAAGTACGCTTCTGGAGTTGATTAGGTAATGGATTCTGGATGTGTTCTGTAAAAGGTGTTCCGGCTAAGACTTAGGGTCCCATTTCCAGTTAATGTAGTCTTCAATCATCTTTGTCACCTTCCCTCGGTCACTTATCCGCGGATTGGTGCGTTCCTCAGGTAGCCACAATGATCGCATTTAAAGTCCATTTGATCGATGGCTAACGACTGCACCTCATCACCGCTTGGGCATTCCTTCTCAAGTCGATACTGTTTGTCGAATAGCTACTGCAACTCATCGTTCATGTGTTGCAATGTGTTCATGGTCTATGCCACCGCAGTTTCTTCCAAACTTCCTCAGCTCTCATTAGATGACGGGAAACATCATTGCTATCGTAGATTTAGTTCTTAGAGCTATCTAGCTTGGCTTCACAACTAGGCTATAAATTTTGTTACAAGCCCATCCATAATTTCTCTGATGTCTAATTTCTCAATCCATTTTTCCGGTATACATTCAACACCGTGCCAAGCTCCAAAAAGCTGACCTGCGATGGATGCTGTAGAATCACTATCACCTTCATGGTTGGCAGAAATCACGAGTGCATCTTGAAAGCTAGATGCTTTGAGCGCGGCATAAACGCCTATAGCAAGAGCTTCCTCCCCAACCCAGCCTTCGCCAAGTTTAGCAACACATTCCGAAGCCCCTATCTCCAATTGCAATAATTCTAAAACCTTCAATAAAGCTACTATTGTCTCTTCGCCCTCAAAACTCTCGCCAAGCAAAGGCAATGTTTGGCCAACCGCATCTCTGAGTTGTTCGCCATCGAGAAGGAGACGAACAAGACAAGAAAGCGCACCGGCACTCAGATAACCTGAAGGGTGGCCGTGGGTCATAGCTGCAATTCGGCAACCCATATCGAACGCCTGTCTTGGTGTCCAAGATTCAATAAGGCCCATCGGCGCACTCCGCATAACCCCACCGCATCCCTTAGAGTTATTTATAGGATCAGTCGGCGTTCCATGTGCCCCGTTACGGGTTGCAGACGTGCAGGTATTACCGGGAGCCCGCAAATGCCACAGCCGTTTATTGTGATAAATATTCCCTCTTGGGTGCCAGCTAATATCTGGAGCTTCCTGAGTGGCAAGCCAATCCACGTAGGCCAGTCGAATTTCTTCAAGGATAGTTTCGTCGGATTGACCAAGACCTCGGATCAGACCCTCGAAGGTAAACAAGGTCATTTGAGTATCGTCACTTACAACATAGTAACCGTCGGTCTCTTCAGGTTCTTGTATACCCGCTTCTCCGTAAGAAAAGCGAATAGAGCCTAAGCCCTTAAACTCAACCCGATACCCCATGGCATCTCCGATGGCTCCACCAAACAAGCACCCACGAACCCTATTTTCAGAATTAATCGTCTTTCGGCTCATGTGGCTGGGACCGGCGTCCAAATAGCAGCTATGCGGTCTCCTAAACTCTCGGCTCGATCGTTTGCATATTCATAGCCAATCCAAGCGCAAATAACTGCATCCAGAGCGTTTTCAACAGCTTTATATTGATGTTTACCGTCCATTGGGATTTGAACTTCTCCAACCCTTTCACTGAGAGCAGCCGGTATTTTACGCCATTGCTATACAAGATTCTGCTTTCGGTCCTCCAGGGATAAATGTTTCCAATATTTTGTTGTATTAGAAACTTTATAAGGAATTCGATAATCCGTGTTCAGCAAGCGGAGCAACGCTGTATGCGAATAAACCTCTATATATGATTTGCTAAACCTCTATATATGATTTGCCGGCTAAACGATGTGTTGTCGACATAGAAATTCCCCAGCGTTGTGCCACGAGTATGCCAAGCTGGCTGACTGAATGGCTACGAAAGAGGTCTTTGAGGATATCCACTTGATATCGCTAGGAGAAAATGGTGGGCACGGCTGGGATTGAACCAGCGACCCCTGCGATGTCAACACAGTGCTCTCCCGCTGAGCTACGCGCCCGGAAACTTCGTTTCCTATTAATTTCCCGTTATATTCATTCCTGCTTCTTTTGCAAGGCCTTCAAATCACGAAGCCGTTGCACGGCCGCCCCGGCCCCGCCATCATGAGCATCATGGAGACCGACAACCACGCCGTATCCAGTCTGGACATCCGCCGGCCCCACGCGCTGACGACGCCCCTGGTATTCTCCTCACCCCATTCTGGCCGCCAGTATACGCGAGCTTTCATAGACCAATCCCGCCTGGAGCCACAGGCACTACGTCAATCCGAGGATTCCTTCGTCGATGAAATTTTCGCTGCCGCGCCTGAGTTCGGCGCACCGCTGATCAGAGCGCTATTCCCGCGTGCCTATGTGGACGCCAACCGGGAAGCCTTCGAATTGGATCCCGACATGTTCGCCGACGACTTGCCCGACTATGTCAGGACACGCTCACCGCGCATCGCAGCGGGGCTCGGCACGATTCCCAGGATGGTTGCCAGCGGCGACGCTATTTACGACCATCCGCTGAGCTTTGCCGAAGCGCGGCGGCGCATCGATGCTCATCACCGGCCGTATCACCGCGCTTTGGCGCAGCTTTTGGAAGGAGCGCGTCGCCACTTCGGCGTGTCGCTACTTATCGATTGCCATTCCATGCCGTCACCACGCGCCCCTGGGGTGCGCACCAAGGGCATTAACAACGTCGACATGGTATTGGGTGACTACCACGGAGCGTCTTGCGCACCGGAAGTCACGGCACTGGCCGAGCGGGTGCTGACGGAGGCGGGATATCAAGTTGTCCGCAACCGGCCCTACGCGGGGGGCTACATCACCCGTCGCTACGGCCGCCCCGAAGAAGGCCATCACGCCCTTCAGATCGAGATCAATCGCGCGCTTTACATGGACGAACGCCTTATTGAACGTAGTACGGAGCTCCCTCACTTGATCCGGCGCATCACCCGGCTGATCAAGGCGCTGTCCGAGATCGACTCGAATATCCTGAAACCTGATCCCCGTACCCTGCCCAAGGCAGCCGAATGACCGCCACCGAAGACCCGGTAATCCGCAATGTCCGCGATGCCGATATGGACGCCATCCAAGCGGTCGATGCCCATCATGTGTGCCACGGCCTGGTAATTTAAGAAGAACTGGCACGCACAGGAATTGGCATACCGTTTGCGATACTTCTAGCGGGAAAACGGTGGATACCATATGCAACTTCGCTGCCTATCATGGTTTTGGATCAGCTTAACACTTGTTCTGGGCATCACTGAAGTGCGAGCCAGCACAACGCAAGCGATTGAAAACACTTGGAATATATGTCCCGCAGCCGTCAATGCGGCGGAACGCCTGAACG
>DFRF01000101.1 GCA_002378125.1 Rhodospirillaceae bacterium UBA3470
GCGGTGGTTTTGACGTGGACGACGCTCATCGTGGTTGCCGTCTCGGTAAAACGCCATGCGGGCTGCGACGTACATTGTTTTCCTGGATGCGCGCTTTCCGAGCGCCTTTGGGCGCGGCCAACACGCGCTACGTAAGCGGAGGTTAGCCCGTCGATCGAAACGACCAACTGGGGATGCTGCGTAGCATGGCTAAGCTGCAGAATCTGAGTGGCTTCTTGGGTATTTCCAATGATCTCTATGTGGTTATCTTTTTGATGGGGTCGACGTCTTAGAATTTGGCCTCGGCCAAACATTTACTCGAGTTTAACCTCGGGGAACCATGACGTCTTCGCGCAGGCGTGATAGGTTCGGCCCATGATGAGATACCTTGCCGTCGTATTTATATTGATCTTCACCGCCTTGCACCATACGGCTGCTAAGGCAAAGGACCAGTTGGTTATCGGGATTACCCAATTTCCGTCGACCTTCCATCCCAACATCGACAGTATGCTGGCTAAATCCTACATCCTGGCCATGACGCGCCGTCCATTCACCGTGTATGACGTGAATTGGAAGAATATCTGTTTGCTGTGCACAAAACTACCGACCATGGAGAACGGTCTGGCCCAGCGTAAAACCACTCCTGACGGGAAGAACGGAGTGGCCGTGAGCTATACGATCCACCCCAAGGCCACTTGGGGTGACGGCACCCCGGTAACTACCAAGGATGTCATGTTTACCTGGAAGGTAGGCCGCCATAAGCAGTCTGGCGTTGGCAACATCGAATTCTATCGCAGCCTATACAAGGTCGAACCTATGGACGAAAAGACCTTTACCCTGCACTTTGACAAGCTGACGTTCGAATACAACTCAATTGGTGGGTTTAACCTACTACCAGCGCATCTTGACGAGAAAAACTTCGCCGATCCGCTAAGCTACAAAAACCGAACGGCCTTTGACACGGATACCACCAATCCAGGACTATACTTCGGTCCCTTTCGAATAGACGAGGCCATTGCCGGGTCGCACGTCGTCCTAGTGCCCAATAACACGTGGTACGGGGCGAAGCCGCATTTCAAGAAGATCACTGTGCGCGTCATTGAGAACACGGCGGCATTGGAAGCCAACCTGTTGTCCGGCGGCATCGATATGATCGCGGGTGAGTTGGGTTTGACCGTTGACCAGGCGGTCAATTTCGAAAAACGCCATGGCGACAAATTTCAGATCATTTATAAACCTGGGCTGATTTACGAGCATATCGATCTGAACCTGGACAATCCCATCCTAGCCGACAAGCGAGTACGACATGCGCTGATCCACGCCATCGATCGCGAAGCCATCTCCCAACGCTTGTTCGGAGGCCGCCAACCGGTAGCCCATACTAGCGTGAACCCGCTGGATTGGGTCTATGCAGAGGACATCCGCCAATACCCATACAATCCAAAAGCTGCTAACCGCCTCCTAGATGAGGCCGGATGGACGGCGCGCCGTAAGGGCATTCGATATAATACGAAGGGAGAGCGTTTGCGATTGGAAATTATGACCACTGCTGGTAATCGTTCGCGTGAATTGGTCCAGCAGGTCATGCAGAGCCAATGGAAGGCAGTCGGCGTTGACGTTAGAATTAAAAACCAGCCGGCGCGCGTGTTTTTCGGCAAGACCGTGACCGAACGGCTGTATACGGGTTTGGCCATGTACGCCTGGATTTCGTCACCCGAGAGCGTTCCGCGCACGACGCTGCATTCCGGCCATATTCCAAACGCCGATAACAACTTCGCGGGCCAGAACTATACGGGTTTCAAGAACAGTGAGATGGATGCGCTCCTTGAGATCATCGAGACGGAGTTGGACCGGACTAAACGGCAGAAACTCTGGCATTCCCTGCAACGGATCTATGCTAACGAACTTCCCGTCATCCCGTTGTATTTCCGGGCCAATCCCTATGTGATACCGAAGTGGCTCACGGGGGTGGTACCAACGGGCCATCAATACCCAACCAGCCACTGGGTCGAAAAATGGAAGTCAAAGTGAGCCCCAAGGTGCCGTCGCCAACGTCGCTGATATGTCGCGGTATCGCGGTTAAGGATGTTCCAGGTATTTTCCGTTTGTGCCATGAGTTGGGCTATGAGCCGCATCAGACGGGTTTCGGCGACCGGATCGCGGACATCATTGAGCGTCCGGGTAATGCAGTTTTCGTCGCGGCCGACGCCGAGGACGGGCTATTGGGCTTCATCCACGCATTTATCCACCATGCCATCGAGATTAAACCTTGTGTGCAAATCCAGTCCTTGGTTGTCGGTCAGGCGGCGCGTCTGCGCGGCGTGTCCGAGCTGCTGATTGGGGCAGTCGAGGAATGGGCACGGGCGGAGGGGGTGCACACGCTGTCGCTCTACTGTTCGTCGCACTGCGATGAGGCACACGATTTTTACGCGGCCCAAGGTTTCAATGCCGCGACAACGGCCGCGCGGTTCAAAAAGGGCCTCGACTAAATCGGGAGTGAGGGGAGTATCATGAAAAACGGATCAGATACCGATACTTGGCGCGTGCCGCCGTTGGCCTACCTCGACAGTCGCCCACTGGAACACGAGGGCGAACGCCTGATCTCGCAATACGTGACCGTCCGTGATGGCACGCGATTAGCCGTGGACGTGCATCTTCCGGGCGAGGCGGAGAACGGCGGCCCCTTCCCGGCCATCATGGTGCTGACACCTTATTACCGGCGTTTCGCGCTGCGTTCGGGGTCGCGGAACGATATTGATGCCTGTCCGACCATCGCCTTTTATCGTGATATGTTCGTGCCCCGGGGGTACGCACTTGTGGTGGTCGACGTCCGTGGCTCCGGTGCAAGTTTTGGGGCGCGCGACGGTTTCCGATCCCCAGCGGAGCGACTGGATCATTACGACGTGGCGGATTGGGTCGCCAATCAGCACTGGTGTAGCGGCGATATTGGCGCCACGGGTATTTCTTATCCGGGCGCAGCCTCTGACTTTTTGGCGTCCACCAATCATCCCGCCGTTAAGGCGGTCGCGCCGTTGTTTGCCGTATGGGATACCTGGCTCAATCACCTCTATCCGGGTGGGGTCCTGCTGACCTGTGTAACCAAGAGCTACGGACAGTTGGCCGAATCCTTGGATCAGGATAATCGGGCCCTGATCCCGCCCTATGCCTATTTTAAGGATGATGACCTGGCCGGCCCGGCCCCCGTTGATGAGGACGCTGACGGTAGCCTATTGGCTAAGGCGCTGCATGAACATAAAGCTAATTTCGACATGCAGGACTTTGCTCAACAATTACGTTTTCGTGATGCCGGCCTGACGGACAATCCTGATTATACTGGGGCTTGGATCAGCCCCTATCACTATGCGAACCGGGATACTGATGCGACAACGGCTTATTACTCTATTTCCGGCTGGATGGACGGCGGCGGTTATTCTACGGGGACAATCCAACGGTATCTTTGGCTCGACAACCCCGATACGCGTTTGATGCTGGGCCCTTGGGATCATGGTGCGCGCGCAAACGTCAGCCCCTGGCGAGAGAACAATAACCCGCAACAACCCATTGTCGGCGCCGCCGTACTACGGTTCTTTGACAAACATTTGTCGAGGCGCAACACCGCCATCGAGGGAGAGAAGTCCGTACACTATTTCACGATGGGCGAGGAAAAATGGAAAGCGGCTGATACATGGCCGCCGGCGGGGGAAGATTTTACCCTCTACCCTGCGCCGTCAGGGGAATTGGCAACGACACGGCCAGTCGAAGAAGGCACCGACGTCTATCAAGGTGATTATGCCTGCGGCACAGGGATGCACTCACGCTACGACCGCCTCTACATCCAGAATGTGGAAACCTATTACGACGATTGGGACGGCCGCGAAGACCTAATGCTTAGTTACACCAGCGACCCCCTTGATACGGCTATGGAAGTGACGGGACATCCATGGGTAGGCCTGCATTTTGCTGCCTCGGAAAAGGATTGTAGCTTCTTTGCCTATATTGCCGACGTAACGCCTGAGGGCAAATCACTCTATGTGACTGAAGGCGTATTTCGCGCATTGCACCGAAAACCTGGCGCCCATCCGGACAAGATCCCGGAAACTGGCCCACCCCACAGCTTCCGACAAGCCGACGCGCAACTCCTGGTGCCCGGTGAACCGGCGGAAGCGCGCTTTGAACTTTTGCCTACGTCGTATCTATTCCAGGCAGGGCATCGCATACGGTTTTCCATTGCCCTGTCAGATTCGGATCATTTCACCCGAATTCCCGATGGGCGTCCACCGGAGCTGACGTTGTTCCGTGCCCCCGACCAGGCATCCCAGCTCGTCTTGCCGGTGGTCCCGCGAACGCCTTAGGGGCTTCGCGCCGCGGCGTTGCCAAGGGGTTAACCGCTGGGGCAAGGTGTTCCCATGGCACGCTTTCTGTTCAGCCGCTTCTTACAATCAGTGACCGTCCTGCTGGTCATGTCGTTCGTGATTTATGGCCTGATCGGCCTGATGCCCGGTGATCCTATCGATCTGATGATAACCGCCGATCCGAAAATTACAGCGATGGACGCAGCGCATTTGCGCGAACTCTATGGTCTGGATGAATCTATTATTAAGCGTTACGTAGATTGGCTGTTGGCAGCCGTCAGTGGGGATTTTGGATTTTCGCGGCTGTACGCGCAGCCCGTTCTGCCGGTCATGTGGTCGGCGGTTCTCAATACGATCATTCTGCTCGGGTCGAGCTTTGCATTGGCATTGTTGATTGCCTTGCCGCTGGGCATCGTCGCAGCCATGCGGGCGGGCAGCTGCCTGGATTACGGGGTTAACTTGCTGGCTTTCGTCGGAATCTCTATCCCGCAATTCTGGCTGGCCTTGATATTAATAATCGTATTCGCCGTGGTGCTGGGGTGGCTGCCGGCAGGCGGCACCGCGGCGGCGGCTGGGGCAGAGGGTTTCTGGGAGAACGGACGCTATCTCATTTTGCCGGTGATCAGTCTCACCATCGCCAGCCTGGGCACCCACACTCGGTATATGCGGGCATCAATGATTGAGACCCTGCGACAGGATTACATTCGCACGGCGCGCGCCAAGGGATTGTCAGAATGGCAAGTAGTAATCGGCCACGCCTTGCGCAACGCCGTGATCCCTGTGGTTACGGTGATTGCCTTGGATTTTGGGTATCTGTTCTCTGGTGCACTGATGACCGAGACCATTTTTAGTTATCCGGGTATGGGTAAGCTTATCTTCGATTCGATCATGGGAAATGATTTTAATCTCGCCTTGATCGCGTTGTTGTTCGCTACTGCGCTGACGTTGTGCGGCAATTTTCTCGCGGACGTGGCCTATGTGGCATTGGATCGGCGGATCTCGTTGACGGAGTTATCAGAATGAACCGCGTCGCCATTATGGGAGAGACGCCAGCACAGTTGGTCTGGGGACGATTTCGCCACCATACCCTGGCTGTTGTAAGTGCCCTCGTCTTGGCGGCGTTGGCTATTGCCGTCTTGTTGGCGCCCGTTTTTGAGATGGCGATGGGTTTGGATGCTAATACGGTTGATCTGTTCAACCGGTTCCGGGCACCGACTTCGGGCCATCCTCTGGGCACCGACGAATTGGGGCGGGATTTGTTCCTTCGCCTCCTATACGGAGGACGTGTATCTCTTCTTGTTGGGCTGGTCGCGGCGCTTTTCGCCACAGTTATCGGAACCGCTGTCGGTTTGACGGCTGGGTACTTTGGCGGGCTGACGGACGCATTTCTCATGAGGGTGACTGATGGCGTTATTTCCCTACCATTGCTGCCCTTGTTGATAGTTTTGGCGGCGATTGATCTCTCGAAACTGGGCTTGCCAGGGACGATCACGGAATCGGAAAGCGCGAGCCTTTACCGGATCATTGCCATCGTCGCCTTGGCCGGCTGGACAACGGTCGCGCGTTTGGTGCGGGCCAGCACGTTGTCCATAAAGCAGCGGACTTTCGTGATGGCGGCGGTGGCCCAGGGCGGCGGTCCAATTCGCATCATGAGTGTCCATATTCTGCCCAACCTAGCGTCGCCGATCATTGTCGCGACTACATTGGCCGCGGGCAACATTATACTGTTAGAGTCTGTATTATCTTTTCTCGGCTTGGGTATCCAGCCACCGCTGCCCAGCTGGGGCAACCTCCTGACGAATGCTCAGGAGATGATTTGGGAGGCTCCTCTGCAGGCAGTCTATCCTGGCGTTTTGATCTTTGCCACGGTGATCGCCCTTAATTTTTTGGGCGACGGGTTGCAGGATGCCCTGGACCCTCGTACCACAGAGGACCGCGCGGATTGACTTGTTCGCCTCTATTGGACACGGGGGTCGGCGATGGCCTATTCGCCAGCATGTGCCGGGTCACGCCGTCCAGTTCAAGCTCGCTTCAGTGGGAATTGTCATTCCCGTTGATGTCGGTGACTCTCTCGAGCAGCTCCATACCATCGCGAGATGATCGTTGGCGAGGACGCCACGTGTTGCTGTCTCAACGAAATTCAGTTACCAATTGATAAGAACTGATACTTGTAGACCAATGCCATGTACGCCGACAATACACTGACCCCAAAAGAATCGGCCCGACTTTGTGCGCTCGGCACCCTTGCCGACGGGGCACGGACGTATGGCGAATTGGCCGGGTCGGTACGTCATTTTCTGGACCGCGTACAGGGGCCAATACTGGACGTCATGGGCAGCTCTATTGAGCTTTTGAAGTACGAAGGCTTGGTCGTCATTCAATCCGGTAAGGGCGAACAGGCCGTACTAGCCATATCCGACACCGGGCGCGCGGAATTGGAGACACTTCTGACCACCCATGTCCGTCCCGGTGCGACGGATCTTAACAAACTCATCGTGTCATTGAAATTTCGGTTCCTGCATCTTCTTGATTACGTCGACCAGGCTGCACAGATGGATATCCTAATCGATACGGTGGAAACCGAACTAACGCGGTTGATTGACCTTCGCGATCATCATGGCCAAGATGAGGGCCACCTTGTGCAGTGGATCGACATGGAAATCGACGTTCTTCGGGGGCGGATAGATTGGTTGTCTGCGTTTAAGGCGAAGTTGCCTAATCTCGCCATCCGGACGGGTCAAATCTTTTCCTAGGCCTCCTTCGCACACCTTCGCTTTCACCACGTTCAGCGGGTTAATAATATCGATTTTCTTTTCGATCCATACAGCTTTGTTGCATTTGCGGCTGCGCGTCAGGTTAAGCCGACGTTACCCTAGAATTTCAGCCCGTTTGTCCTGACTTTATCCCATTTTCGCAATCCAAAATTTGAAGAACTCTATAGAAGCCCTAATTCCCTTAACTCGGCCGCCATTTCTGGCGGTAGGTCTTTCTTGATTGAGGCCGGCCCATGGCCAAGGTCCGCGGGCGCGTCTTCCGCGGGGAAATACCGCCACCCCTGAAACGCACGCGATCGGCGGGGTACAGTACGAATATACTGGTCGGACAAGAGAATGGCGCAGGCGGGTCGGTCATCCTCCCGTTCAACGCTCTCCAGGCCGATAATCGGTTGACGCACGGCGATGATTCGTTTGATCACCCAATAGAGCGAACCGCCGTTAAGAATCTCGGCGGCGCGCCGAGGTGTGTTCCGGGTAACGTGACGCAGGACCTCGGGCTCGCCGTTGGCACGTGCCGCATCAATCCGGGCACGATGGACACGAACCAGATGATCTACGTCCTCGATGCCGACGCAGAGCTTGATGAGATGGACGGTCACGCTGCTTTCCAATCGGTTAGTGCGCGCGCCACTCTCGATTCTGGTGGCTTGCCTAATTCGCTCGCGATGTAGTTAGCGGTGTCTAGAACGCCTTCGAAATCGATTCCCGTTTCAATGTCAAGGCCACGTAGCATATAAAGGACGTCCTCCGTCGCCACGTTGCCGGATGCTCCATTCGCATAGGGACAACCACCAAGGCCGGCCACGGAGGAATCGATAACTGCAATGCCCAACTCCATGCAGGCCAGAATATTGGCCAGTGCCTGGCC
>DFRF01000145.1:0-346 GCA_002378125.1 Rhodospirillaceae bacterium UBA3470
TCATAATCTCGGTTGACCAACCGGGCCCGAGTTTCGTGTCGGCATGCAAGAAAAAAAGCCAGTTGCCAGTAGCGGCCCGCGCGCCGGCCGCCAATTGCGCACCGCGCCCCGAAGGCCCCTCGATGAGTCGCACGCCACGGCGTTCCACGATAGCCTGCGTGCCGTCGGCGGAACCCCCGTCTGCGACGATGACCTCGCCGGCGACATGGGCGGCCTCGATCTCATCGAGGCGCGCACCGATCACGGCGGCTTCATTCTGGGTCGGGATCACCACGCTCAACATGGCGGGAAAATGTCAGAAAGGCCGGTCGCCCGCAATCTGAATGCGCCGCATGATGCGACGATC
>DFRF01000145.1:723-11658 GCA_002378125.1 Rhodospirillaceae bacterium UBA3470
GCGATTATCCCAGAATGCCACCGATCCCTTGCGCCAGCGGAAACGGCAAGTGAATTCAGGCCGGGTCCCCCAATCCATGAGGTAATCAAGCAGCGGCGCACTCTCCTCTTCAGTCATGCCCTCGAAGCGGATGGAGTAAGACCGGTCGCAGTAAAGACTTTTCCGGCCTGTTTCGGGATGAGTTCGGACAACAGGGTGTGCGGTCTCCGTAGCGACCCAGTCAGCATCCATGCGAGATTTCGTGGTCCGGTTCTCATTTCGCGTGGTAGTGGGCCCGGCGACCCGGATATCGGAATTGACCACCTTCAGGTCCGCGATCATCCGCTTCATACCGTCGGACAGGGCGTCGTAGGCATGGGCCTGACTGGCGAAAAGAGTATCGCCACCATAGTCAGGCACCTCAATGGCGAAAAGGATCGCTCCCATCGGTGGAGCTTCCACCATGGCTGTATCCGAATGCCAGTCCTCACCGACTATATGGGTATCGCCGGGCTCACGATGAATCATGACGATTTCCGGGTCCTGCCCGCGGGTGTCGAAGAACGGGTGGATGAAAATGTCACCAAATCGCAGAGCCAGGCGCTTGTGCGCGTCGGTGTCGAAATCCTGGTCATGAAAGAAGATGACGCCGTGGTCCAGAAGCGCCTGACGAATCTGCGCGATAGTCGCGTCGCTGAGATCGGCGCCCAGGTCGACATTGGAAAGTTCAGCGCCAACGGTGCCGGCAAGCGGCGATACGCTAAGGTTATTGCTGGTGATGGGCTTGCTCATCACGACTTTTTTATCATTCGTACATTGCTGTCGCCACGACAGGGTATTTCACGCTTAGGGTTTCAGCCAACAACAGTTGGAAGCAACTTGATAGGGAAACACCGGTCTCGCCCACCCTCCCATTCTAAGACTTCACGGTGGAGGTTAGTCGATTGAAGGAGCCAATTAAAGGCGGAAAACTCTCTCGATTGCGGTCACCAATTTGTAAGCAACTTCTGAGACCAACATTTCCCAGCTCAGGCCAACATTCGTATCGTGTCCAATAAGTTGCGTGTACGAGTTCATTATCGGCTTCTTTCTAATCTTGGGCGTGATTCCAAGTACAAACGTGGGAAGCGGAGTAAACCTCCTATGTACATCTCGTTCAACCTAGATACTTCGTTCCTTGAGCCTAGCCAAGAATCCAAAAGATTTTTCAACATCTAACTTCCATCCATCTAACTCTAGGATTAGGTGACAAGCGTTGTGGTCTAGAGCCCTATCTCCAACACAATCGCTCCTCTGCACAAACGATATTTTGTCTTCTTATAATTTAGATTTACTAAATTATAAAATCATGTACTACCCTATGAGTAATGAGAAAACTTCCACCCTTAAAGTCGCTCCAGGCTTTTGAAGCAACTGCACGACATTTAAGTTTTTCGAAGGCTTCGGAGGAACTATTCGTCACCCCCGCTGCCATCAGCCAGCAAGTCCGGCAGTTGGAGGATTGGCTGCAAGTACAACTGTTTCGTCGCCTGACCCGAGAAATTCGCTTGACCGACGCAGGTCAAAAGGCTTTGCCGCTAATGACGGAAGGCTTCGACCGAATGGCCGAAGGAGTACAACGTCTGACCGAAGACGACGAAATCGGCATTCTAACCGTCACAACCGCCCCAACCTTCGCGGCCAAATGGCTAGTGCCACGCCTGGCGCACTTCAATGAGCTATATCCGGATCTGAACGTGCGCATCGACGCCAGCCTCGGCCTCGTCGACTTCGAACGCGAAGGCGTGCACATCGGCATCCGGCTAGGCGCGGGGGAATATCCAAGCATGCGCTCAGACTGGTTCATGGACGAAGATGTAATCCTGGCGTTTAGCCCGCTACTCATGGAAGGGCCGCACCCCTTGGCGACACCCGAGGCCCTTAAACATCATCGGCTTTTGCATGTCGACTGGGCTGGCATCCGCAATCCGCCCAGCTTTGATCAATGGCTCAAACTGGCTGGTGTGGAGGGCGTCGACGTGCGGCGAGGCGACAGCTTCACCGTCGAGAACCTGGCCATCCAGGTCGCTATTTCCGGCGGTGGGGTAGTCCTGGTCTCCAAGCTCTCCGTCAAGGAAGATCTGGAGGCGGGACGGTTGATCGCCCCCTTTGACATCTCGCTGGCAACCGAAGCCTACTGGATCGTCACACCCGAGCGTTTGGCTGAGCGCCCAAAGATCGTCGCCTTCAGGAATTGGCTCTTCGAAGAGGCGGGTCAAAAGACCGGCGCGGCCGCCTTCTCGTCAAACGCCCCCGACGCAAAGAACGCCCGCGCGTTGTCGCTTAAGGACGGGCCCAGATAGCCGCCTTCCTGAATGTAGGCCGTCGGTATTTCCATAGCCGCCATACGCCGGGCCATTTCGGCGAAGCCAGTGGCAGTCATGCCAACCTCGGACAGAGGATCATCGGAACCCATGTCGAAGCCCAAGGAGATCACCAAGGCCTCGGCGCCAAAATCTTGGATCGCCGCCGACATCTCATCAAAGCGCATAAGGATTTGCAACTCGTCATCACCCGGTGTCAGCACCACATTCAAGTGACACCCTTCGCCTTCGCCTTCGCCGCATTCGTCGGCGTAGCCGGCGAAGTGCGGTGGGTAATTGCTGGGGTCAGTGTGCATGGAAGTGGTGAACACGTCTGCCCGGTCATAGAAGATGTCTTCCGTACCGTTGCCGGCGTGCGTGTCCATGTCCAGGATGGCCACCTTGGCAAATGTCCCGCGCAGTTCCTGGGCCGCCACGGCAGCGTTATTGAAGAAGCAGAACCCATTCGACGCGTCCCGGGATGCATGGTGCCCCGGCGGGCGACATAGGGCGTAGGCCGGACCTTCGCCGGCGGCCACATGGCGCGCCGCGTCGACGGCGCATTGGGCTGACCAATAAATGGCGTCCCAGGTTCCTCTCATGACCGGACACGATGTGTCAGTGGCGTAGTAGCCCAATTTGCCTATGACGCCGTTTGGTACGCGGCTAACGCGCCGGCCCGTGTGGTAGTTAGGGATGGCAGGGTGCGTATACCCAGTGCCTTCCACCCAGCGGTCGTAGGCCGTGCGAAAAAAATCCACATAGTCCGAGTCATGCACAGCATAGATGGGATCCAACCCAAAATCGCCTGGTGCGATAATATCATGGCCGAGTTCAACCAATACCTCGCGGAGTAGCCTTGCCCGCTCGGGCTGTTCTGGGTGCGGGATGTTAACGCCAAGGCGGAAATAGAACTCTGGCGCATGGCCGAATTGGCGGTCATCGAAAAAGACTTGCATGGGGCTCTCCTTATGGAATGAGTCGGCCTCACATTATCTTTGAAGAACTTGAACGCCAATGGCGTAAACGAGCTTTCAATTGCATGACAATTTCACATGTATGTTCTTGTTTTATTCTAACGCCTTAATTAATGTATCCCAATGATTGATGTCTATCCCAACACCTTTCAAAAGGGCCGTGGCGCGGTCTCCAATGCCACTGGGCGGTTCGAGGAGAAAACGGTCTATGCGGTTAATGACGGTTGGGATTTACAGGATGATCTGCCTCCCCTCCGCACTTCGGTGACAGACGAACACCCAAAGACCATCATCACCAAAAATTCATCGCCCGACGTACCATTCGACCGCTCTATTAACCCCTACCGGGGGTGTGAGCACGGCTGCGTCTATTGCTTTGCTCGGCCAACCCATGCTTTCCATGGCCTGTCATCGGGACTCGATTTCGAGAGTAAGCTGTTCGCCAAGCCCGACGCGGCGAAGCTTCTTGAAGCCGAATTGCAGAAGCCCGGCTACGTGGTTGACCCGATCTCCATCGGCACCAATACAGACCCCTACCAGCCCATCGAGCGGGACCGGAGGATAATGCGCGACGTGCTCGAGGTTCTCGACGCCCACAACCATCCCGTCTCCATTGTCACCAAGTCGGCGCTGGTGCTGCGCGACCTAGACATCCTGGGCCCCATGGCCGCTAGGGGTTTGGCGAGCGTCGGGTTGTCAGTAACAACGCTCGATCTGGATTTAGCCCGGCACATGGAGCCTCGCGCGGCAACACCATCACGGCGACTGCATGCAATCCGAGAACTGACCAACGCAGGGGTGAAGACCTTCTGTCTGGCCGCGCCTATGATCCCGGGGCTCAACGATCACGAGTTGGAGAACATCGTAATTGCGGCGGTGGACGCCGGTGCAGTGGGTGCGGGATATGTACTGTTACGCCTGCCACTGGAGATCAAAGAGCTGTTTACGGAATGGCTGGATGAGCATGAACCGGGCCGCAAGTCGAAGGTCCTGAACATGATGCGCGCCTCGCGGAACGGAGCCCTTTACGTTATGGGCTGGGGCACACGCCAGCGGGGCACTGGCAAGTACGCGGATCTGCTGGAGGCGCGCATGAACCGGCTCCGCACGCAACACCGCCTTACCAACGCCGACCGCCCGGCGGAGTTCAAATTGCGGACGGATTTGTTTACCCTGCCGCCCCGGGTTGGCGACCAATTGCAATTGCTCTGAATATTAACCAAAGAAGGAAGTGCAACCAGGTCAGAAATGAGCGGTCCGTGCCATGTGACACCGTTGAAACCGACCATCACGAGTGCCATTGCTCCATGTGCCAGAGCTCGACCGGCAGTCCCAGGCTGACCGGGTCTGTGGGGTCGGTGAAGTTCATCGGCAGCGAACACATGTCGCGTTACAAGTCGTCGGACTGGACGGAATGGTGTTTCTGCCCGAAGTACGGAAGCAGCCTGTTCTATTACCTGATCTAAGCAGAACGTTACGTCATAACAGTGGGCGCGTTCGATAACGCCAAAGCCTCCAACATGGTTGGCGAGATATACATACAATAAGCCCCAATGCCACACCTTCGCGCGCCAGCACCCGCGCAAGGCTCAAGAGTGGTTTATGGCCAAGGTGATGGCGACGACGGAAGGCGAAACGCCGCCCTCAACATCTGAGGCTTAAGCTTCCGGCTCACCCGCCTCGATCCAGGCGGCATAATCGGCCTTAGACTGTTCCGTCGCCGGATAAACATCGGGCACCCGCGCGCCTCTCGAAACCTGCAACTTAGCGAAGCATTCATAACGTTCCTGTTCGACACCGTCGCGGCCAACCTCTTCAGCAAGGGCCTTAGGAATCACCATAATCCCATCGCCGTCCCCCTTAATAATGTCGCCCGGGAACACGGCGACGCCGCCGCATTGGATGGGTGTTTGCAGGTCGGCGGCGGAATGGCCGTGCACGCTGGCCGGCGCGGCGGGGCCGGCGGCGTAGATCGGGAAGTCGGCGGCCAGGCATTCCTCGAAATCGCGCAAGCCGCCGTCGGCCACGAGGCCGCCCACACCCCGGACTTTCAGCCGTTCCACCAAGATATCGCCGACCGCTGCGATATCGGCCCGGCCGCGTCCATCAATGACCAGAATTTCATCGGCGGGCACGCTCTCAATGGCGACACGGGGCGGATAGTCCTTGCCGCCCAGGACCTCGGGCGTCGACAGATCTTCGCGCATAGGCACGTAGCGTAGCGTGAAAGCCTCGCCAACGATGGGCTTGGTCGGCGTGTTCATGGGCTTGGGCCCTGCCATCGAAACGCTGCGGATACCGCGCTTCAGAAGCTGCATACTCACGGTAGCGTTGGAGATGGCTTCGAGGGCCGAACGCGTCTTGGCATCCATAAATTGATTCTCCTGCATTGTCACTTGCTCATAAAGCAGCGCAAGTATAGCACTCACTCCATGGATGCAAATCAGATCAACCAACTCTTCGATGAGATCGCTGAGATCTATGATTCCGGCGACTTGATGGAGGCTGAGCGCCGTTGCCACAACCTTTGCAACGCCTATCCCACCTATGCACCAGCCGTCGGGCTCATGGGAGTTATTCTCTGCCAAACCGGCCGGGGGGAAATCGGCGTCCAGTTCATCGAGAAGGCCACCGAACTAGCCCCAGCCGAAGCCACCTTCTTAAACAACCTCGGGACTAGCTACACGAGCCTGAAGCGGTTTGACGAAGCACTCAGTGCCTTCAATCGAGCCATCGAACTGGATCCCAACAACGCCCAAGCGCAAAATAACATCGGCGCCGTGCTGCGCCCCTTAGGCCGGCTGGAAGAGGCCTCCGTACACTATGCCAAAGCCGTGGCGATCGCGCCCGGTGCCGGTCAAATATGGGCTAACTACGCCAACGTGCTAATGGACCTGGACCGGGTGGAGGAGGCCGACGCGGCAGCCCAAACGGCCGTGGACCTCAGCCCCAATTATGCCGTCGCCCACAACAACCTGGGCACGGTGCGGCAACGACGCGGCCAGTACGCGGAAGCAGAAGACCACTTCCGGCGGGCGCTGGGCCTAAACGACAACTACGCCGACGCTCATGCCAACATGGCGGAAGTGTTGAAAGACACGGGCCGGGTCAAGGACGCCCTGCCGCACTACGAACGGGCCCGGGAACTAGACCCGGCGGAGGCGGCCATGGGCTCCAACCACCTCCTCGCACTTTGCTCCGTGGACGGTCTGAACCCGGCGGATATCGCCGCGGCGCATGCGGCATGGAGCGGGGTCCAGGCCACCAGCATCCCCGTGACACGTGTGGACGGACGGCTGCGCGTTGGCTACGTCTCCCCCGACTTCCGACGCCATTCCGTCGCCTATTTCCTGGAGCCTCTGTTCGAACATCATGACCGTGAGGCTGTGGAGGTCTTCGCCTATGCGAACATGCCCACCTCCGGCGACGTCGTCACCCAGCGCCTGAAGGGAATGGCTGATCATTGGCGCGACATCTTCGGCCTGGAAGACCGGACATTCGCCGATCAGGTGAGGGCCGATCAGATCGATATTCTATTGGATCTTGCCGGCCACACTCGGGGGAACCGGCTGACCGCCTTTGCACACCGGCTTGCTCCCGTGCAGATGAGTTATCTGGGCTACCCAGCGACCACGGGCCTGGACGCCGTGGACTTCCGCCTCACCGACGCCTGGGCCGATCCGCCCGGCATGACCGAGGCGTTCCATTGCGAAACACTGCTGCGCCTCGATGGTGGCTTCCTATGCTATCGGCCGGACGACGACGCGCCGGACGTGGTCACCTTGCCCGCGCACAACAATAACGGGGTCACCTTCGGTTCCTTCAACAACCTCGCCAAGGTGAATACGGCGGTGATCGAAACCTGGGCCTCCATTCTGGACGCAGTACCGGGGTCACGCCTGGTCCTTAAGGCGAAGGCACTCAGCGACGAAGCCACGGTGGCGCGCCTAACCGACGCCTTCGCCAGGTACGGCATCGACCCCGCACGCATCAAATGCCTCGGCTGGATCATCGACGGCTCGCCTCTGGCTGCCTATCACCACATCGACATCGCCCTCGATACCTTCCCCTACAACGGCACTACGACAACCTGCGAGGCGCAGTGGATGGGCGTGCCGACGGTAACCCTGGCCGGCGATTGGCACGCCGCGCGGGTGGGCGTGAGCTTAATGACGAAGCTGGGACTTGAGGATTGGGTCGCGCCCGACCGCGAAGCCTATATAACGCTGGCGGCGGCGAAGGCGAGAGAGCTGGACGCCCTGGCCGATGTCCGCGCGGGCCTGCGTGACCGAATCGCGGACCGAGGGTTGACCGATGGGGCGGGGTTCGTGAAGAGGCTCGAATCTGCTTACCGCGAAGCATGGGATCAGTAAGACGTGTGAAAATAACTCGGCTTGGCTAACCCGTCCGTCCCCGGATCTCGCGCTCCTTGCTTGGCAGCTCTGTGGCAACAGCCTATATACCCTCTATGAACCCGTTCTTAGTATTCCTTCTTGGCGCCGCCCTGTTGGGCACTCTTTTGGTGTTGGTAATCGGCGTCGTCTCTTTCGCCGTGCACGGTGAGTTCTATAAGAAGAATTCCAACAAGCTCATGCGCCTGCGCGTCTTGTTACAGGGCCTCGCGCTCTTGTTCTTTGCCATACTCTTGTTCGTCATCTTCGGAAAATAGGAGCTCGCCATGGTTACTCTTTCAAAGATCTACACCCGTGGTGGCGACAAGGGGGAAACCTCCTTGGGCGGCGGCACGCGGGTCGCGAAGCATTCGCTCAGGGTCGCCGCGTACGGCACCTCCGATGAGGCCAACGCCGTCATCGGCATCGCGCGCCTGCATTCGGAGGGCGAGGCCAACGCCATGCTGGCCCGTATCCAAAACGACCTCTTCGACGTGGGCGCCGATCTCTGTACGCCGCCGGACGCGGAACGCAAGGACGGCGCGCTCCGGGTCACCATGGAGCAGGTGGAGCGCCTGGAGGCGGAAATCGACGCCATGAACGAAACTCTGGAGCCCTTGAACTCCTTCGTACTCCCAGGCGGCACGCCTGCCGGCGCGCACCTTCACCTTGCCCGCACGGTGGTCCGCCGCTGCGAACGCCTTCTGACCGAGTTGGCCACTGTCGAACCGGTCACCGAAGAGGTCATGAAATACATTAACCGCCTATCTGACCACCTGTTCGTTCTGTCCCGCCACGTCAACGACGGCGGCAAACTGGACGTGCTTTGGGAGCCGGGGGCAAACCAGTAACGCAGCCGTCGCTTCGATCCGCCAACGGTCACAAACCGAACCTGAGCACTCAAGGAACCACGAAGGACATGAAATAACGGTCGCATTCTGACTATCGGGAGATGACAGCATCATATTTGTTGGGTTCAAAGGCGTGAGGCCTCATAACAAGGTTCGAATATCTATCATCACCCTGATCGGCAGCATGCAAGCTGGTTTTTTCTTTTGATATCTTCGGATTGCTGCGTACTTATTTTCGAATTGTCAATCAATGGCGGACCGGAACCGATCAGGATTGTTTTTGAGTTAATAATTCCGGGACCCAGGTAAAACTCGGAATGCACTCCGCCACCCAGTCATTTCACTGACACAAACCCATCTTGACCCAACCTGCACGCACTCCTATTGTGCAGCGCGAAAAGCGATGGGCTCCGAGGAATCATGGGGCTACTGATGTCATGACTTCGGGGCGCCTTCGCTTCCGCATCATTTGGTTTTATGCTGCTGTTTTTTTGGTTTGTGCAGGAAATCCCATGAAAGTTCTCGTCGCCGTGAAGCGGGTCGTTGATTACAATGTCAAGATCCGCGTCAAATCCGATCAGACGGGGGTCGAAACGGCCAACGTCAAGATGTCCATGAACCCCTTCGACGAAATCGCCGTCGAGGAAGCGGTTCGAATGAAGGAAGCCGGTACCGCCGAGGAGGTGATCGCTGTCTCCATGGGCCCATCACAGTCCCAGGAAACCATCCGTACGGCGCTCGCTATGGGCGCGGACCGGGGCATATTGTTGGAGACCGACGACGAACTGCAACCCCTGGCCGTGGCCAAGCTCATGAGGGCCATCGTCGATAAGGAAAACCCTGACCTGGTCATCGTCGGCAAGCAGGCTATCGATGATGACAGCAACCAGACAGGGCAGATGCTGTCCGCACTGTTGGGCTGGGCCCAAGGCACATTTGCCTCCGAACTCAAGTTCAACGGTGAAACGGTAAACTGCACCCGCGAGGTGGACGGCGGCCTGGAAACGCTGGCGCTTAAGATGCCGGCCGTGATCACTACGGACCTGCGCCTAAACGAGCCGCGATACGCCAGCCTGCCGAACATCATGAAAGCGAAGAAGAAGCCCATCGAAACCATAAGCCCCGATGACCTAGGCGTCGACACGGCACCGCGCCTGACCACGCTAAAGGTGACCGAGCCCGCTGGGCGCGAAGCTGGCGTGATCGTCGAGAGCGTGGCCGAACTAGTTGAAAAACTGAAGAACGAAGCGAAGGTGATCTGATGAGCGTCCTAGTTATTGCCGAACACGACAACGCTGAGCTGAAGCCCGCCACCCTCAACACAGTCACAGCCGCCAAAAAATTGGGCGACGTGACCGTCCTGGTCGCCGGATCGGGCTGCGCCGCCGTTGGCGACGCAGCCGCCACGGTCGCCGGCGTCGCTAAGGTTTTAGTCGCCGATAGCGAGCTTTACGCCAACGGCCTGGCAGAGAACCTAGCCGCGCTGATTGTCAACCTGTCCGGCGACTACGGCTACATCCTGGCCCCCGCCACCACAGGTGGCAAAAACGTCATGCCTCGGGTCGCCGCGCTTTTGGATGTGGCGCAGATCTCCGACATCACGGCCGTGGAAAGCGCTGATACGTTCGTGCGTCCCATCTACGCTGGCAACGCCATGGCAACCGTACAGTCATCGGATGCCATCAAGGTTATAACCGTTCGAACTACGGCCTTTGACGCAGCCTCCAGTGAGGGCGGTTGCGCTGCTATCGCAATCGCGGATGCCGCCAACGACGCAGGCCTATCCAGCTTCGTAGGCCAGGAGCTGACCGTTTCTGAGCGTCCAGAACTGACAAGCGCAGGCATCGTCATTTCGGGCGGACGCGGTATGCAGTCCGGTGATAACTTCCCCATGTTGGAGGAAGTCGCGGATAGGTTGGGCGCTGCAGTCGGCGCGTCAAGGGCTGCCGTAGATGCGGGCTTCGTGCCGAATGATTACCAAGTTGGACAAACCGGAAAAGTTGTCGCGCCAGACCTTTACATGGCAGTCGGTATCTCGGGTGCTATCCAGCACCTGGCCGGCATGAAGGACTCCAAAGTGATCGTTGCCATCAACAAGGACGAGGAAGCCCCGATTTTCCAGGTGGCGGACTACGGCCTGGTGGCGGATCTCTTCGAGGCCGTTCCGGAGCTCGACAGCAAGCTCTGATCCCGATGTAACATCGGTATCAACGAAAAAGCCCGGCCTTCGCGCCGGGCTTTTTTGTGCCTGAAATTTGTGGAGGTGAGGGCGCTGTGGGAGCGGGCCCCGCCCGCGAAAGGCAAGCTTTGCTTGCCGGCAGGATCCCAGAGCGCCCTCTACCCGCAGCATAAGCACCCTCTCTGGTATCCTGCCGGCCGGCGTTGCCGGCCTTTC
>DFRF01000145.1:11991-12420 GCA_002378125.1 Rhodospirillaceae bacterium UBA3470
GGCGGGGCCCGCTCCCACAAGGCCTGCTCCCGCAGGCCTCAGAAATAATCGTCAGCGCCATCCAGAAGCTGCTGCGCCTGCTCCTTGGCGTAGGTGTTCTGCAGCGTCAGGTCGGGCACGTCCGGCTCGGCGTCGAGCACCTGGCGCAACTGCTCGTCGTGCAGCTCTCGGTCAAACACCAAACGCGCGTAGTGCTCCGCGAACAGCACCCGCGCCAGCAGGTTGCGGCCGTCGGAGAGCGCCACCGCCCGCTCGAAATGGTCGCGCGCCTGCTCCGGGCGGCCGCCCAGGCTGGCCGGCAGGATGCTGTTGAGCACACCCAGGTACATATGCGCCTGACCGTAGCGGTAGTCTTCGTCCAGCGCCACCACCCGTTCCATCAGCAGCCGCACCCGGGACAGCTCCGCCACCGCGTTCCAGTCCTCGGTG
>DFRF01000040.1 GCA_002378125.1 Rhodospirillaceae bacterium UBA3470
GTTCTGGGCATCACTGAAGTGCGAGCCAGCACAACGCAAGCGATTGAAAACACTTGGAATATATGTCCCGCAGCCGTCAATGCGGCGGAACGCCTGAACGCCATCCCTCTGTATCTCCTGCGTGCTATCTCGAAGGCAGAGTCAGGGCGTTGGCACGAGGAAAAGCGGGTAAATATTGCCTGGCCCTGGACCGTGACGTCCGGTGCCGCGGGCAAATTCTTCGATACCAAGGCAGAAGCCGTGGCGGAAGTGGAATTCCTGATGACTAAGGGTGTCCGCAACATCGACGTGGGCTGCATGCAGATCAACCTAAAGGCCCACCCCAACGCTTTCGCAACCATCGAAGACGCCTTCGATCCGGTCGCCAATGCGGCCTATGGGGGAAAGTATCTGAAGACCATGCACCGGCGCACGAGTAACTGGTTAAAAGCCACCGGCAGCTATCATTCCATGACCCCACATCTAGGCATCAAGTACCGAGCCAAGGTGGGCCGAATCTGGAACGAACTGCGCGGCCAGCCCACGCCCGTAATCAAGACTTCCAAGCACAACAATGCGAATGACCAAGCCGATGAAAAGCCGAGGGCGCGTCGCTATAGGTCCAGCGAGATCAATTACAGGCGTCTTAACCGCCTGAACCAAAACTTCCGCCAGCGCCGGGGGCTGTCAGCCAAGGCGTTGACCGCCGATCCAATTACTCGGCGCACCAATGCTCGCCAGCAACAGATGACCGCTTGGCGCAACGCCCAGGCACGCGGCCAGGACCTGAGCGTGCTGGCCGGCATCCGCCAGGCCGAACGCGCCAAGCGCCGACAACGCGAACGGGTCGCCTTCGGGAGACAAGACCGCCAAACTGTGTTCGCCCTGCGCCGCCAACAGCAGTTGAACGACTGGCGCGCACGTTTCGATCAGGGATGGACAACGCGGTAACCACGCGTTTCATCGCTTTTCGTGTCGGCACGGGCTGAACCCCCTCAGACCGTAAACTCCCGGAGCACGTGACCGGGTCGATGATCACCGACAATCAACCCTTGTTCGTCAACAACCCTAACGCCGTTAACCCAAACCCCAAGCAATCCATTGCCCTCGCGGACCAGTCGTGAGGCGCCGGCGGGCAAGTCAAAGACCCGGGTTTTCGCGCCTCGGCCAACGGTCGCCTTGTCAAACATAAGCAGATCGCCCTGATACCCCTCCGCCAAACGACCCCGATCAGGAATACCGTAAATCTCGGCCTGAACTGAGGTCAAGGCTGCCACGGCCTCTGGCAGGGTGAAGTCGCCCCGCTCCCGGGTCCAGTGGCCAAAAAGATGAAGGCCGAAATCAGCATCGCAGAATAAGTGCAGGTGCGCGCCCGCGTCCGCCAAACCAATGGTCGCATTCTTATCCTTCAGGAGCTTGATCACCTGATCTTCATCGGCGTTCAGGATTTGGGCGTTAAACAGAGTCTCAAAGTTTTCCTGAGCGCCAAAATCTAGCAGCCAATCCAACGGATGCTTCCCCGCCTCATTGGCCAGATCGGCCAACATACGCCCCTCCAAAGCGCGGTTCTCATCTTGGGCGACCTCGACTACCTCCAGCTTGTCCCACTGATCTGTGAACCGGTTAAGCGCCTTCGGATCTAGGAGCTCCGCCTTCATGGCGATCCGGAAATCGGCGTCGGCGTAGAAGGCCGCCAGGCGTTCTACGTCGTTGTATAGCGAGATCGCTGGCCGCCAGGCTTCCAGGGCCTCAAACAAATAGGCGCTACGCAAAGTGAAATCCATGCTAATGGCTGTGCAAGCGACTTGGCCAACCATGCGCCGACCTCGCTCCACGGCGTCACCAATGGCGCGCATATCGTCGAAGGCCCGGTCCGGATTGGCGTGGTCATATTGAATCGCAGCAACAGCCACTGGCCGACCGGTGGAGGCGGCGATGGTTTCTAGATAATCCACCGGGGTCGTGCGCCCCTTCGTCAGCATGAACAGACCGCGCGCTTCCTCCCCTAATACGCCCACCAAAGCCTCCAATTCCGATTTCGCGGCAAACCGCGACGGCATCGGCCTGCCGCCCCAACCGTTATGCCCCTCAAACGTCGAGGTCGCGAACCCGATGGCGCCAGACCTGAGCGATTGGCGGACAATTTCACGCATGGCGTCAACCTCTTCATCGGTGGCTTCGCGCTCCGTCGCCGCGGCCCCCATGACCCAATTGCGGATCGACGAATGCCCACAATAGACCGCCACGTTGGGCACCACGCCGCCACTCTCCAGTAGCGCCATGTATTCATCGAAGGTCTCATAACCGGTCTTAGTGCCGGCCAGCAAGGCCTCCAGGGACATACCCTCCACCTGGGTTAGGTTTTTGAGGATCAGTTCCCTATCGCCAGGCCGGCAGGGCGCGATGGTGAACCCGCAGTTCCCCATTAATAGTGTCGTCACTCCTAGTTCCACGGACGGCGTCGCGAAAGCGTCCCAGGTGATTTGCGCGTCATAATGAGTGTGATTGTCGATGATGCCTGGCGCGACCACTGCGCCTTGGGCATCGATCTCTTCGCGGGCCGGGCCGACTTCTCTGCCGATAGCACTGATCACTCCGTCCGCCAGCGCCACGGCACCGGCGTAGGTCGCCGCGCCCATGCCGTCGCAGATCTCAGCATTGCGGATCGCCAGATCATGCATGACTCCATCTCCCCTCTATGTATAAAGCGGGAATGATTAAAGGCCTTAGCAAGCGGGCATGCCTACGGGTATTCATTTCAAAATGCCACTAGGTTAGGGCTTGCTTTCCGGCCCTGATTGCCCAAAGGAAGAAGAATGAGAGCTCTTCCCGCCAACGTGCGCGGCGCAGCGTTGATGGTCGCCAGCATGGCCGGCTTCGCGATCAACGATGCCCTGGTGAAAACGCTGGCAGACACAATGCCCGTTTATCAGGTTATGTTTCTGCGCGGTCTATTCGCTTCCGCATTTCTGTTCCTACTTGCCTGGCAGGCCGGGGCCATGTGGCCCACCGTCGCGCCTGCGGACCGTAAACGGATCATTTGGCGCACCTTGAGTGAGATCGGGGCAACCAGTTTTTTCCTCTCCGCCGTCTTCAACATGCCCTTGGCCAACGCGACTGCGATCCTGCAGACATTGCCGCTAGCGGTGACGCTGGGCGCGGCGATCTTCCTCCGCGAACAGGTCGGCTGGCGTCGCTATTCGGCGATCTTGGTCGGGTTTGCAGGCGTGCTGATCATCTCCCGGCCGGGCACCGAGGGGTTTAACGCCTACTCCGTCTCGGCACTCGTTGCCGTCGCCTTTATCGTGGTGCGGGATTTAACGACGCGGGGCTTGTCGACGGGCGTACCTTCACTGTTCGTGGCCCTTGTCTCCGCTATCGCCATCACGGTGGCGGGCGGGCTCGCGTCCCTCACCCTGGAATGGCGACCCGTCGGGACCAACGACCTCATCCGGCCGGGCTGCGCCGCCGTATTCCTGATTGGGGGCTATCTGTTCGCCGTGATGACCATGCGGGTCGGTGAGATCAGTTTCGTCTCACCCTTCCGCTATACAGTGCTGCTTTGGGCCATGTTGCTGGGTTATTTCGTCTTCGGTGAAGAACCCGACGCCTGGATGCTGACTGGCAGCACCATTGTCGTCGCCATGGGCATCTATACGTTCTATCGGGAACGTAAGGTGGCCAGCGCGACGGAACATTAACCACGGCGTTAATCCCACATTTTCCTAAATATTCTCTGACGAGCGTAGGCACAGCCAGCCACGAACGTCTGCTATTTTGCAAAACCAAACTGCCGGCGACGCGGATCAGCAACAACACTGTCCGGGCCTTCGGGACCAACCTGATCGGTTACGACCGGAGGTAAATGATATGCTGAGCCCCGACCCCGCCCCGGTTTTGCCCGCCACCACATGATTTTTCAAAAGTCCCAGAATTCCAAAATTTCGATCGCAGAGTAGTTACTTTTTGTAAACATGTCGCACGGCGAGGGGAGCATGCAAACCATTCCCGGTTGGTATATTGCTCCTGCCAATACGCGCGCATAAAAGATGCGCACAAACCGTCTGGTGGCCAAACCAGCACCTTACGTCGAATTCGTCGCTATAAATCCGTCAGTTAAGGCCACGCCGTATCGGGCGGCAGCGACATCAGGATCGCTTCGGTATTTCCCCCTGTCTTCAGCCCGAACAACGTGCCCCGGTCGTAAAGAAGATTGAACTCCGCATAGCGCCCGCGCTTCACCCGCTGCGCCTGGCGTTGCTCGTCGGTCCAAGGGATGTTCATCTTGGTTCGTGCTAGGAGCGGATAGATCTCCAGGAAGGCTCGGCCCACATCCTGGGTGAAGGCGAAGTCGGCTTCCCAGTCGCCAGTGTTAACGTTGTCATAGAAGATGCCGCCAACGCCCCGCGCCTCGTTCCGATGCGGCAGGAAGAAGTACTCGTCGCACCACTTCTTAAACTTTGGGTAGTAATCCGAGTCGTGGGAATCACAGGCGCGTTGGTAGGCTCGATGGAATTTCTTCGTCTCTTCCTCCTCCGGGAAAACCGGCGTCAGGTCCCCGCCGCCGCCAAACCACCCGCGAGTGGTCACGATCATCCGGGTATTCATGTGCGCTGCCGGCACCAGCGGCGAACGCGGATGGATGACCACGGAGATACCCGACGCCCAGAACCGTGGGTCCTCGGCCGCACCCGGGACGTTTTTGCGAAACTCCTCAGAAAACTCGCCCCAAACTGCGGAGACGTTGACGCCGGCCTTCTCGAAGACCCGGCCACGCAGAACCGACATGACACCGCCCCCCCCGGCATCCGCAGCGCCGTCGGACGCCGGACGTTCCCAGGATTTTCGCTCGAAGGTGCCGGCCTCTCCCTCGGATGAGGGGTTCGGGCCCTCCACGTTCAATTCAACGGCCTCCAAGGCGGCACACAAATCATCGCGGAGCTGCGCAAACCACGCCTCGGCGCGGTCTTTATGGGTGTCGTTGCCGTAATCATCAGGCATGGAGGTTTGACTCCGAGTTGGGAAAGGCGTCCAACTCGCGAAGCGCCTCGGCCACCACCATGGCCGCCGACACCGACATGTTCAAGGATCGCATGCCCGCCGCCATGGGAATGGTCAGGCTCGCATCGGCCGCGTCGTGGACAAAATCGGGCACGCCCGCCGACTCTCTTCCCATGATCAGGATGTCGCCCCGTTGGAAGGAGTGTTCCATATAGGGCTGGGCTGCCTTGGTGGTCACGAGGATACGCCGGTGGCCGGGATAGGCGGCCTGGAAGGCATGCCAATCCACGTGCCAGGTCAGAGCCACGTGATCCAGGTAATCCATGCCGGCGCGGCGCATGTGCTGGCCGCCAAACACGAACCCGCAGGGCTCGATAACCTCACAGGCCACGCCGAGGCACGAGCAGGTGCGCAGTACGGCGGCCGTGTTCTGCGGAATATCAGGCTCAAAAAGGGCCAGACGGAGGGTCGGTTCCAAGGCAGTCTCCTTCAGGGCGTCTTTAGGCCAAGGAAAGGCCCAGATTCGCACCTTCTGTCAAGGCACGAGCAGGCTTTGGCACTGCGCTTTAGAATCAATCTAAGCTCCCTATAGATATCGGCCAAAACCCTTGAACCATGGCCATTATCCTTTATACCTGAGCATGCGCCCAAAAGAGGCATGGTGAGGGATTTCAGGCCCTGGATCGCGCTGCGGTCTGTGGTCAAAACGGAGTTCAGAGAGGGGAACCCTAGATGAGCGACAACGCGGAAACGGCTAGCTCTGCCGAATTCGACGAGAAAACACGGCGTGACTTCTTGTTCACGACCACGGCGGCGGTGGGTGCCGTTGGGGCAGCAACAGCCGTATGGCCTTTTATCGATCAGATGAACCCAGCCGCCGACACCTTGGCGCTCTCGTCGACTGAAGTGGACCTTGAGCCCATCGCTGAAGGCCAAAGCATTACTGTCGTGTGGCGGGGCAAACCCGTGTTTATTCGCCATCGTACGACCGCTGAGATCGAGGCCGCGCAGAAGGACGATAAGGCCGACCTACCCGATCCACAGGCCGACTTAGACCGCGTCCAAAACGCGAAATGGCTTGTCATGGTGGGTGTTTGTACCCATTTCGGTTGTATCCCGCTCGGCAACAAGTCCGGCGAGAGTAAGGGTGAATTTGGAGGCTGGTTCTGCCCATGTCACGGCTCGCACTACGACACTTCGGGCCGCATCCGCAAAGGCCCTGCGCCGAAGAATCTTGAAGTGCCAGACTACAAATTTCTGTCCGACATGCAGATCCGGATCGGTTGAGGAGCACCATCATGAGTGACAAGCAAATGCACCCGGTGATGCAGTGGATTGATTACCGTTTGCCGATCTTCACCTTCCTCAACCATGAGCTACACGAATATCCGACTCCAAAGAACCTGAACTACTGGTGGAACTTTGGCTCGCTAGCCGGGATCATTCTGGTCATCATGCTGGTTACAGGTATCGTGTTGGCTATGCACTACACAGCGCACGTAGACCTGGCGTTCGGGTCAGTGGAGCGGATCATGCGCGACGTCAACTACGGTTGGCTGATCCGCTACGTCCACATGAACGGGGCGTCGATGTTCTTCATTATCGTGTATATCCACATGCTGCGCGGTCTCTACTTCGGTTCCTACCAGGCGCCGCGCGAACTTCTGTGGATGATCGGCGTGCTCATTCTACTGGCCATGATGGCCACCGCGTTCATGGGTTACGTCCTGCCTTGGGGCCAAATGAGCTTCTGGGGCGCCACCGTGATCACCAATCTGTTCTCGGCAATTCCGTGGGTGGGCGACGATATCGTGACACTTTTATGGGGCGGCTTCAGCGTCGACAACCCGTTGCTGAACCGGTTCTTCTCGCTGCACTATCTTCTGCCGTTCGTGATTATCGGCCTGGTAGTGCTGCACATTGTTGCGCTACACCAGCATGGTTCCAACAACCCGATCGGCATCGACATGAAGACCGATCAAGATTCGGTTCCCTTCCATCCCTACTATACGGTCAAGGATTTGTTCGGATTGGGCGCGTTCCTTATATTCTTCGCGTTCTTCGTATTCTTTGCTCCAAACTATTTCGGGGAAGCAGACAACTACATCCCGGCGGACGCTCTGCAGACGCCCGCGCATATCGTACCGGAATGGTACTTCCTGCCGTACTACGCGATTTTGCGGGCCTTCACAGCGGACTGGTTGGTCTATAACGTTTTGTCGCTGGGCGGCTTCATAATGACCGCCAAGCTGATGGGGGTGTTGGCCATGTTCGCCTCCATCCTTTTGCTTTTGTTCTTGCCTTGGCTCGACGGTTCGAAGGTGAAGAGTTCCCGGTTCCGCCCCGTGCACGCCATGTTCGTCTGGATTTTTGTCCTGGACTGCATCGTCCTGGGTATCTGTGGCGCCAAGCCAGCAGAGGGCATGTGGCTCATCATCGGGCAAACGGCGACCGTGTATTACTTCGCGCATCTCCTGTTCATCGTACCCATCGTCAGCCGCCTAGAGCGGCCAATGATGCCGCCAGAAAGTATCGCCGCGTCGGTCACGTCGAAGGCTACAGGTTGAGGAGGACACCATGAGGAATAGCATGATCAAACTCATGAAATCCATCGTCGCGGCACTCGCTGTTGCCGGTATTGCAACCGTCACCACGCCGGCCGTACACGCCGCCGGAGATACGCCGAAGCCACCCCGTCAGCACTGGTCCTTCTCGGGTCTGTTCGGCACCTTCGATCGGGCCTCGGCGCAGCGTGGCCTTCAGGTCTACCGCGAAGTATGCGCGGCCTGCCATTCACTGGAGCTGGTGCATTTCCGCCATTTAGCCGGGATCGGCTATAAAGAAGATCAGATCAAGGCCATGGCGGCGGAAGTCGAAGTGACTGACGGTCCCAATGACGACGGTGAGATGTTCGAGCGGCCGGGCATTCCCGCCGACCGCTTCCCATCGCCGTTCCCGAATGCCAAGGCGGCGGCGGCGGCGAACAACGGCAAGGCGCCGCCAGATCTATCCTTGATAACAAAGGCGCGAAACCACGGCGGTGACTCGGCACTGCGCTTCTCAATCAAACAGCCAGCCGGCTTCACGCTGGGCCCCGATTATCTATACGGATTGCTGACCGGCTACGAAGATGCACCGCCGGGCTTCGAGGTTTCGGAGGGTGGCGCCTACAACAAATACTATCCCGGCCATGTCATCGCCATGGCTGCCCCCCTGGCCGATGAAGCCGTAGAATACCAAGACGGCACGAAAGCCACAATCGCCCAAATGGCGAAGGATGTGACGGTATTCCTCGCCTGGACCGCAGAGCCCGAATTAGAGGCCCGCAAGGCCATGGGGATCAGGGTTCTACTATTCCTTATCATAATGACCGGCCTTCTTTACGCGGTTAAACGCAAGGTCTGGGAGGATGTCCACTAAGTACAACCAACCTGGAAACCGGTTTGGAGACGGCCCCCTTCGGGGCCGTTTTCATATACGGGATCGGTGACGGTGGTTAGCCTGGAGCCTATTGAACCAGATGATGGTGATTGTTCGTGACATAACAGTAGGCACTATAATTGTGGATTATGCAGAAACCATCCAATTCCACTGAATATTCCTGGAGATCTTCATGACTGAACAATTTTCTCCATTCAACTACGCCACCACATGTAAGACGTTTTCGTACTCAGTTCCCGGCGATTTCAACTTTGCCTTCGACGTTGTCGCCAAACGGGCGACCGAAGCGGACAAGGTCGCGCTTATAGCGGTCGATCGGACCGGAGAAGAGGTCATTCATCACAGTTATAGCGACCTGGACAGAGCATCTAACCGGTTCGCCAATGCGCTTATGTCTATGGGTGTCGAAAAAGGGGATCCAGCATTGGTCGTGCTGCCACGGATCCCCGAGTGGTATCACGTGCTACTGGGCTGCTGTAAGACCGGTGTCATCGCTATGCCCGGCACCAATCTGCTGAAGGCCAAAGATCTTGAATACCGCATCAAACGTGCGGACGCCAAATTAGCAATCGTGACAACAGCGCACGCGGAAGCCGTTGAGGAAATCATGGCCAATTGCCCGACCCTAGAGCATTTGGTTCTGGTCGGCGATGAGCGCGAAGGTTGGTCGGCGTTTGAGACTATCTGTTTAGCGGAACGCGATGAGGTCGACCGCGCCACGCTACCAACTACTCGAGCCGAAGAGTTAATGCTGATCTATTTTACATCGGGAACGACAGCCAATCCCAAAATGGTCGGACGGGATCATGCCTACGCATTCGCCCATTCCATCACTGGCGACTACTGGATGGACTTGAAAGAAAGTGATGTTCATTGGACATTAACCGATACGGGCTGGGCAAAAGCGGCCTGGGGCTTGCTATATCCACCCCTTTTAGCTGGATCAGCCATCTTGCTCTATGACGGCGACGGATTTGATCTGGACATGCATCTAAAGATCATCACCGAGCAAAACGTCACCACCTTCTGCGCTCCACCCACCATTTACCGAGCCTTCGCACAATCGGACACGTCTGGGTCCGATTTTAGCTCATTACGGCATTGTTTCGGTGCAGGCGAGCCTCTGAACCCAGAAGCCATGCGCGCTTGGAAAGATGCCACCGGTTGTGACATCTACGATGGTTACGGCCAGACGGAAACAATCAACATCGTCGCCAATTTCCCTGGCATGGAAATCCGTCCAGGCTCCATGGGCAAGCCCTGTCCCGGATTGACGGTCGACATCATCGATGACGAAGGCAATATCGTCGATGACGACGACGTCGGCCACATCGGCGTCAAAATCACCGATCCCTATCCGCCTGGCTTGTTCCGCGGCTACTATCGCGACGAACAGGAGACCGCGGTATCCTTCCGCAATGGCTGGTACTATACCGGTGACACGGCGACTCGCGACCCGGATGGCTATATCTGGTTTGTCGGGCGCTCCGACGACATCATTACATCAGCCGGTTACCGCATCAGCCCGTTTGAAGTGGAAAGCGCACTTATCGAACACGCCGCTGTCGCGGAATCTGCCGTCGTCGCCAAACCCGATGACTTGCGCGGGGAGATCGTCGTAGCCTTCATCACGCTCGCAGCTGGTTACGCGCCATCAGATGATCTGGCTGGGGAAATTCAGGGTTTCGTCAAAAATCTAACCGCGCCCTACAAGTACCCACGACAGATTGAGTTCCGGGATGCGTTGCCGAAAACCATTTCCGGCAAGATTCGACGCATCGAACTGCGCGATGACGCCCGCGACTTGCCTTAACGGCAGGACACGCACGCAAACTAGTTTACCTATTAGGCCCTGTCGGGATACATGGCGACCAGTGCCGCCTTGGAGGCTTCGGCAACACCACGCTCTGTGATCAGCCCCGTAACCAACCGCGACGGCGTTACGTCGAAGGCATAGTTGGCGGCGTTCGCCCCATCGGGCGTCAACTGCACCGGAACGAGGCTTCCGTCTCGCGCCTTGCCCATAATCTCGGTGACCTCAGTCGCGTCGCGGTATTCGATGGGTATGTCCTTCACTCCATCATCCACGGTCCAGTCGATGGTCGGCCCGGGGAGACCGACATAGAATGGAACCCCATTATCATGTGCAGCAAGGGCCTTTAAATAGGTGCCGATCTTGTTACAAACGTCACCCGCTGCGGTCGTCCGATCCGTGCCGGTGATACAAAGGTCAACCAAGCCGTGCTGCATCAAGTGCCCACCAACGTTATCAACGATCACCGTATGCGGGACACCGTGCTTGCCAAGCTCCCACGATGTCAGACTGGCGCCCTGGTTACGAGGGCGGGTTTCGTCAACCCAGACGTGGACCGGGATTCCGGCGTCGTGCGCCTTGTATATAGGTGCCAATGCCGTGCCCCAGTCCACCGTCGCCAACCAACCGGCATTACAGTGGGTCAGGACGTTGACGCCACCATCTTTCATAGCCGGCTTACCCTTGGCGTTCCAGGCCGATTCAATCAGGGGTCTGCCGTTATCCCCGATGGTCGAGCAGATATCCACGTCCTCATCACAGATTTCAGCGGCCCGTGTGTACGCCGCTTCCTTGCGTTCATTGGGCGAAAGTGATGCCAGCACGGTCTTCATTTCATCCAGTGCCCAGCGCAGGTTTACGGCGGTCGGACGCGTCGCATAGAGGGCGTCGTAAGCTTTCGCCATGGCGCCATCGGACGGGTCCGCGTGCACTGCCAAGGCCATACCGTAGGCAGTCGTTGCGCCGATCAAAGGAGCGCCGCGTACCCACATGTCGCGGATCGCCACGCAGGCATCATCGAGGCTCTCCAAGCGAACAGTAGCAAACTCATGCGGCAGTTTGGTTTGGTCAATGATCTCCACTGCCCAGCCATCATCGGCCAGCCAGATGGTCCGATAAGGAATACCGTCAACGTTCATACGTGATCCTCTTTTCAAAGCAGACGCAATCAAACCCGTCTTCGCAGACCCGGTGGCTTTCGACGTACCCGAGCCGCGGATATAAGTCCAGGTTCTCGGTCATATGGACATTTATGTAGAAAAACAGCCGAGCCAAGCGGTTGTCCTCGGCCTCCTGTTCCGCGAAGTACATCAAAGCCCGGCCAATGCCCTCACCCTGGCGATCTGGGTGGACCGCGACATTCTCGATGAACTGGCCTCCGTCCTTCTCAAAAGTCGTGATATAGCCAACGGCGGCGGCCGCGGCTTCTGCCACATAGGCTGCATCCGCCGCAACATGTGCCGCGAAATCAGCGACCATGGACGCGGGCTTTTGGCCCATGTGGACAACGTAAGGGACATAAGCGGCTTCGGCGATCCGGGCGAGCGCTGGTACGTCATCTGTGGTCGCACGACGGATCCAGATCCCGACCAATGGGTCAGCCGCCGAGCACCCGACCGGCGACGGCGTCGAGCTTCTTGACCATCTCCGGATCACGGGCATCCGGCGCGGTGATGATCGCCGCTTCCAATGCCGAGTGACAACCGGCGCTGCAGCTCTCATCACGACCGGTCAGCTTCGGCGTCACGGCCTTGACGAGCGCACGCGCCTTGTCGGCATTCGACATCAGCACCTGAATGATGGCGTCGACGGTGACGTGATCATGGTCCGGGTGCCAGCAATCGTAGTCCGTCACCATGGCGACGGTGGCGTAACACATCTCCGCTTCGCGAGCGAGCTTCGCTTCCGGCATGTTAGTCATGCCTATCACGTCGCACCCCCAAGACCGGTAAAGCTCCGATTCTGCAAGGGTCGAGAACTGAGGTCCCTCCATGGCCAGGTACGTGCCCCCCATCTGATGCGCGATGTTCAACTCGGCGCAGGCTTTTTGAGCGGCGGTGGCCAGGCGCGAACAGATCGGATGTCCAAGGCCTACGTGCGCCACCAGGCCGGTCCCGAAGAAAGACTTCACGCGCGCGAAGGTGCGGTCGATGAACTGATCACATAACACGAAGGTGCCGGGCGGAAGCTCCTCCTTGAACGACCCACAGGCAGAAACTGATAGGATCTCCGTCACGCCGGCCCGCTTCATGGCATCAATATTGGCGCGAAAGTTCAGCTCCGAGGGCGGGATGCGGTGGCCCCGGCCATGTCGAGGTAGGAACACCAATTTCTGGCCGTCCAGTTCGCCAAACAGAAGTTCATCGGAGGCTTCCCCAAAGGGCGTGTCGACGCGTTCCCAACGGGTATTCTCCAACCCGTCGATCTCATAAACGCCGCTGCCACCGATGACGCCGATCACCGGCGGCGTGCCTGGAATTACCGTCATTGATCTTCAGCCGGCCAAGACGTCATCGAATAGACGTATTGTTCGCATACTGGCGATGTTTGCGGCGCGCGGATTGAACTGACCGCGCTGGTCGCAATGGAACCCGTGATCGGCCTCATAGACGAAGATCTCTGCGCTGGGATGCGCGGCCTCAATAGCCTCCACATCCGCCATTGGGATGGAGGCATCTTCCCGACCGAAATGTGCTATCGTCGGACATTTCAGCTCTTCTTCGTTGTAGTCGATAATCCCGCCACCATAATACGCGACAGCAGCCTGCATATCTAGACGGCAGGCTGCAATCCAGGCGACGACGCCACCCCAGCAGAACCCGGTTATGCCGACCTTACCCGCGTCGACAACATTTGCGCGCGCGGCTTCTACATCCGCCATGACTTTGTCCAGTTCAGCGTTAGCCTGGGCCTTGAGGTCGCGTCCGGCGGACATATCGTCGGGGTTGTAACCACCGTCAAAGCTTTTGTGCCAACGATCGTAGAGCGCCGGCGCGATGGCCGTATAGCCGACATTGGCGAACCGTTCGGTCACATCGCGAATATGTTCGTTCACACCGAAGATCTCCTGCACGACGATAACTGCCCCCTTCGGGATGCCTTCAGCTTCGCAACGGTAAGCGTCAAACTCGAAACCGTCCGATGAGGTTAAGGTGATGTCTTGGCCCATGAGGTCCTCCCGCGTTAATTCTTCGGGCACAGGCTATCCCAAGTGCCCCGCAAACGAAACAGGAAGACTGCCAGTATTACGATTCGGCGGATGCCCCCGTCCATGCATAAAAGCGTCTGCCAACTCAACCTTACTCAACCATGACTGATTTTATTTTCAGTCGATATCAACTTAAAGACGTCTGTCCATAAAATTCGACTAAACGTTGAACCGGAACAGCAAGACGTCTCCGTCCTGAACGACATAGTCCTTGCCTTCCTGACGCATCTTTCCAGCATCCTTGGCGGCCTGCTCACCGCCTAGATTCACGAAGGTTTCGTAGGCGATAGTCTCTGCCTTGATGAAGCCTTTCTCGAAATCCGTATGGATAGCGCCGGCAGCCTGCGGCGCCTTGGCGCTCCGCTTAACCGTCCAGGCGCGGGTCTCTTTCGGGCCGGAGGTGAAAAAGGTAATCAGATCAAGAAGGGCATAACCGGCGCGAACCACGCTGGCCAAGCCGGTTTCGTTCAAGCCCAATGCGTCAAGAAACTCAGCTTTCTCCGCCTCATCGCTCAATTGCGCCACTTCTTCTTCTATCTTCGCGGAGATGACCACGGAACTGGCGCCCTGTTCGTTGGCCATGGCGCTGACCTTTTTTGTCCAAAGGTTGCCAGTAGCGGCCTCATCCTCGCCGACGTTGCAAACGTAGAGGACCGGCTTCGCAGTCAGGGTCTGAAGCATTCGCATGCCCTTGCCCTTGCCTTCTAACAATCCCATCAACCGCAACGGCTGACCGTCACGGAGGTGCGTCAGGGCTTGTTCCACTAGTTGCAATGTGGCCGCGGCTTCCTTGTCTTGGCCACGCACTTTCTTCGTCAAGGGCTCAATGCGCTTCTCTAGGCTTTCCATATCGGCGAGCATGAGTTCGGTTTCCACTGTCTCTGCATCGCGGACCGGATCAATACTGCCGTCGACATGCGTGACATTCTGATCCTCGAAACACCGCAGGACGTGAACAATCGCATCCACTTCGCGAATATTAGCCAGAAACTGGTTGCCCAGCCCCTCGCCCTTCGACGCGCCACGAACCAATCCAGCAATGTCCACAAATTCCAAGTGGGTCGGCACAACATTGGCGGACACCGTGATTTTGGCAATCTTCTCCAACCGGTCATCAGGGACGCCAACACGTCCCGTATTTGGTTCAATGGTGCAGAAGGGAAAATTCTCTGCTTCCGCCGCCGCTGTCTGCGTAAGAGCGTTGAAGAGGGTCGACTTCCCAACATTGGGTAGCCCTACGATGCCGCAATTAAACCCCATCAGTCTTCCTTCTTCTCTCGTTTTTGAGCATCGTGTTTCGATGCTTTGGACCTGGGCGGTTGCGGGCACAGCGGATTAACGACGGATGCCATCTTGCTCATGAACGTCGAATCCTCGTCGCGTACCAGCAAGGGGAAATATTCGCCGACGCCGCAAACCATGCGTTCGACCCAGTCGTGTTCCGATTTCGCGAAGTCCTTGAGAACATGGCCTGCCACTTTAGCCTTGTCACCGGGATGCCCTACGCCTAGGCGAACACGCGCGTAGTTGGCCCCAATGCGCGCATGGATGGACCGGAGCCCATTATGGCCCGCATGGCCGCCGCCACGCTTTACCCGTACCTTGCCGCCAGCCAGATCGATCTCGTCATGAATTACGATGACATCTTCAGGCGGTAGCTTGAAAAACACCATGACCGCCTGCACGCTGCGGCCCGATTCATTCATATAGGTTCTCGGTTTCATCGCCAGGATCTTCTCGCCGGCGATATTCCCTTCCGCAATTTCGCTCTGAAACTTCGCACGCGGCGCAGAAAAGGAATGGCGGCGGATGATATCGTCCACCGCCATGAACCCAATGTTATGACGGTTGTTGGCGTATTTGGCACCCGGATTGCCAAGACCGACGACCAGTAACATAAGCGAAGGCCCTTGCCTGGACGGTTATTCCTCGACGTCGCCGTCAACCGCATCGCCGCCGGCATCCTCGCCGTCGGAACCTTCCGCAGCCTCGACACTCTCCTCGCCCTCTTCACCACCCACGTCTTCTTCGACTTCTTCAACAATGGTCGGCGCGGCGATGGTCGCGACGGTAAAATCACGATCAGTGATTGTCAGTTCCACGTCTTCCGGCAGCTTAATAGCGCTTATGTGGAGACTGTCGCCAATTTCCAAGCCACTCAGGTCGGCGATCAAGGATTCAGGAATACTGTCGGGACGGCAACGCAGTTCGACCGCGAATCGGACGACGTTCAACACGCCACCCATGCGCAGCCCCGGACATTCGTCCTCGTTCTCGAAAACCACTTGGACATCGATGTTCAGGCGGGTCGACGCGCTGAACCGCATGAAGTCTATGTGTATGGGCTGATCCGAGACCGGGTCCAGCTGCAGATCACGGGCCAGGACACGGTGTTTGTCGCCAGACACATCAACTTCATAGACGCGAGCGAAAAAACCCGGTGTGTTGATCTGTTTCATCAGATCAATGGGATCAACGGAAATCAGAACCGGATCCTCCTTGTTGCCATAGATCACACCCGGCACACGTCCTTCACGGCGCGTGGCACGGGCTGCCCCCTTACCTGCCCGATCGCGAGGCTCAGCAGCGAAAGCCGTCAAATTAGCCATTGTTTTTCTCCTCAAAACGCAGGTGACCGGCCTCCAGGGGTGCCGGTCACACGAACATGCCCGAAGGCGGGCGTTTTAGCCCCATGGGCCGCTTCGGTCAATCCATCTTCGCGGACCTTATCGGAATTAATTGAACAGGCTAGAAACCGAACTTTCTTCGCTGATACGCCGGATAGCTTCGGCGATTAGAGGCGCGATCGTCAGTTGCTCAACATTATGCGACACGCGAACCGCCTCAGTGGCCATGATACTGTCCGTGATCACGAGGCTTTCCAGGGGCGACGATGTAACCCGGGCAACGGCGCCACCAGAAAATACGCCATGTGTTACATAGGCAGATACAGCCGATGCACCAGCTTCCGACAGGGCCACGGCCGCGTTGCAAAGGGTTCCGGCGGAATCGACAATATCATCTACCAATATACACCGCCGACCATCCACGTCGCCGATAATGTTCATGACCTCGGAAACGCCCGCGCGCTCCCGGCGTTTATCGATAATGGCCAAGTCCGCGTTCAGGCGCTTCGCCAATCCCCGGGCACGCACCACACCGCCAACGTCGGGCGATACCATCACCAAATCTTCACCATTGCTGCGTTCTTTGATATCGCGGCTCATTACCGGCGCGGCATATAGGTTGTCTGTGGGAATGTCAAAGAAACCTTGGATTTGGCCCGCGTGCAGATCCATGGTTAGCACCCGGTCAGCGCCGGCTTCGGTAATTAGGTTGGCAACCAACTTGGCCGAAATGGGCGTCCGCGGCCCGGATTTGCGATCCTGGCGGGCGTAGCCGAAGTAAGGGATGACGGCCGTGACGCGTCGCGCCGAACCCCGACGTAACGCGTCCAACGTCACCAGCAACTCCATCAGATTGTCGTTCGCCGGATAGGATGTCGATTGGATGACGAAAACGTCTTCACCTCTGACGTTTTCCTCGATCTCGACAAACACCTCCATGTCGGAAAAGCGCCGTACACTGGCTTTGGTCAGGGGCAGATTGACATAGGCGGAAATGGCTTCCGCGAGCGGTCGATTGCTATTGCAGGCAATGATTTTCATGATGCTCAAAACGTCTCGAATGAATCGGGCAAATCGGCTGTGCGTCGCCGATCTGAATTGTGCGAAAATTTATCAATCCACAGTGGCGCTGTAAATGTCTTCCGTCGTTCATGATGGCTCATCGACTTGCTCCTGACGTTAACTGACTGGCGGTGGCAAAGCGTACCCAAGAACCCAGAGAAACGCTATGGCACCCCCGGAATACCTTGGATGGCGACCACTTGACTGATGTTTGTCGATCCGTTGAGGAATTAAGGCGTATCATCCGCTTCAGTCGACGGGGCCGTTGATGGAGACGGTGTCGGCGAATTCATCGTCACGCATCCCGCGACCGCCATCACGACACAGTCCAGAACCTTCACCAGAGATCACCGGTAGACATCGCGGCCTTACAATAAAGCGTCCGCGAACCCAAGATAGTTCGTTGCCGCTGCCACGCTTTTACACTCTACCTGCGACTTGGACCAAAAGTATCAAAGCGACCCCATAATCTCACGTTGTCATCATTTCGCCTCGTTCGTAGAACCGGCTATTGACCCTTCGGGGCCGATCCGGTTTCCAACGATAAATTTGGTGGCGGTAGGCTGGGCACCTCATCGCCCCGCACCAAATCCGTTTTCAATCCTCTCGATCCTAATGCCACGCGGAACCGGACCCCGTTCTCAGCCTGCGCAAGCAAGTCCTTTATCCCGCCAACGGCGGCCGTAGCGATAATAACAGCGGTTTCACCCCACCGTCCGTCAAAAGTGCCCGCCGGTACGGCGTTGCGTTGGACCGCATTCCCAACTTTCCGGCCATCCGAAGAGGTCAACGTCCAGCTGATGGCGACAGACTGCTGTCCGCGCTCCGGTGCGCCGACGCTAACCTCCGCCCTGAGGATATTCCGCGCTGCCAGCCTTTCCGACGTCACCGCGACCCTCGCCCCAACCAACGCATAGCGAATCGCGCGGGTCAACGATTTGTCGCCATCGCCTGGCGTGCCGCGGACAGGTTGCACCCAAACGCCGCGAGAAACCGCCTCCACCGGCTTCAGGGTCTCATCTTCCGGTTCCACCACATCGGCGATCAACCGCGCCGTATTAGTGCCGACACTTCGGATGACCCCCGGTGAACCCCGCTGCCAATCCCTCCGCACATCTTGGGAGAAGGTCGAAAATGGCTCATTGCCCTTTTCATTCAAGCTCCAATGAATTTTTGCAATGGCGACCTCGCCCATATCCAGTGCACGTTCTGCGGCCTGGCCCGTCAACGTGTACCGCAAGGCTTCCCCACCTTTCGTCATTGCCGGGATCCCCCGCGCCACCAGGCCTTGAGCAATGGCCTCGGACAAGCGCTTGGCAATTGGTGCGGATAGTCCATCAACGATGGTCACCCGAACCCCGCCACTGGTATCGCGCTGCATCAATTTGGGCGGGCCGAGTTCCGCCGGCATCTGAAACGGCCTCGGCAACGGGCCGCAAGCGTTGAAGGCGACGGCCATCACGCCTATCAGTACTCCCTCCATCGCCCGTTTCACGATCATCCTGAAGCTATTCCTTAGATTATAGCGCAGGTGGCCAACATCCCCAGGGCTAGAAACACGCCGAAAACATACAAATGCGGCATGGCAATTATTTGACCCCCAAATCCAGCCGTGAGCGCGAGAGACGTCCGGCTTGTAGTGCCGCGCAGGTCCGCTCACGCCGGTCGACAAGCTCATCATTGGAAAAGAATAGCGTCACCTACTGTCCTCCCAAAATCACGACCGAAAGTCCACGGCCATAATCTTGTTCGCCGCGATGGATTGTACGACGATAGCTGAAAAAGCCATCCTGCTCCGGATAGGTATCTATGGCCGTGTCCTCGACAGTCCCGATGCCGAGGAGCTGAAGACGCCCGACGACAAATCCCGCCAGATCAAACATCGCGTGGCCGGGCCTGTACGACGGTTGGAAATAGGCGCCATTGGCCATATCCACACCTAAGAATATTTGCTTGAAATCGTCGCCCACTTCGTAGGACGGCTGGCGAATGCACGGCCCAAGCGCCGCCACCATATTCTGCCGTTTAGCGCCCAGTTGCTCCATAGCTGCGGTCGTCGCTTCGAGCACGCCGTCCAGCGCGCCACGCCATCCCGCGTGGGCCGCCCCGATCACACCTGCAGTCTGGTCCGCAAACAACACCGGCCCACAATCGGCGGTCATGATGCCAAGCGCCACACCGGGACGATCCGTCACCATGGCGTCTGCCTTCGGCCGATCTTCAAGCCGCCACGGCGCCTTTACGCTTACAACGTTGGCGGAATGATATTGGTGAACGGTCGCGAGGTTATCCGCACCGGCATCCAACTGTGCCATAGCGGCTTCCCGGTTGGCCCGCACCTTGGCCTGGTCGTCGCCGGATCCGTATCCGCAATTGAGGGATTCGTAGACGCCTTCACTGACACCGCCTCGGCGGGAAAAGAATGCGTGACGAACGCGTTCCTGACGTGAGAATTTTGCTGAGGTGATCATCCGGCAATTATGGGCCCGGGAGGCACAATTTGAAACCGTGCCTCTCTAAGCAATTTCAAACCCCGGCGGCGGAGGCGTATCGGACCTCGCGATCGCCATAGCCTTGAATAACGTCCCCATCTCTTCAGTACCCGTCAGACGCGCCAGCGCAGAACGAATTTCGTTCCGTTGGGCCAGGGGCGCCTCATTCATCAACGCGTCCGCCCGTTCACGGATGCCCAACGCCTCGAGGAAAGCCCCCTGAGCCAATGGGCCATAAGTGATTGTTGATAATGTATTTGCGGCGCTTGCGAGGGCGCCGAAATCGACGTGAGCGGTCAAATCCACCTCGCCGGGCATCTCAAAGGGCCGATGAAACCGATGATCCTTTACGGCCTGAAACGTATTGCCAGCGCGCCTGCCATCGTGGCCATAATCGATGATCAACGCTCCACCGCCATGTTGGCCGACGGCGTCAGCAAGACGCGCCACGATATTCCATGCCGCAGGACAGACCTCGACGATCGTCCCGTCGGGTGCATTTTTGTGCGAATCGGGAACCATCGGGTTAGCAGATTGTGGCGGCGAAAGCACAAAACACAATTGGCCATCCTCAGCCAAACCGACAAGACGTTCATGCCACAAAGACGCGCGACGCTCGAACTGAAGTATTGGCAAGGCGTCAAAAAATTCGTTGGCGATAATAATCAACGGTCCCGCAGGGAGGGTTGTATCGTTGTCATGCCACGCCGGTCCATACGCAGCCAATGCCTTGGCCTGGACGGCACGCAAGGCGGGACTAATTTCCACCAAATGGATGGCGATAGCGTCCATAAAAGATGGGACAATAGAAGCAGCTCGCAGCGCATCCGCCATCAGGGTTCCCCGGCCAGGGCCCAGTTCCACAAGATTGACAGCGCTAGGCTGTCCCATTTGCTGCCAAACTACGCCGGCCCAGATGCCGATGAGTTCGCCGAACATCTGGGAGATTTCCGGCGCTGTTGTGAAGTCTCCGGCGCGGCCAAGCGGATCTTGCTTACGATAATAACCGTGTTTCGAATGGACTAAGCAGATGTCCATATACCGGGCCAGCGTGATCGGGCCCTGCAGTCGAATTTCGCGGCGAAGGATATCCAGGAGTTCCGACATATCTACGCGCTTCAGGCCGTCCGGCGTGATCCCCATATGATCATGCCGACGCCAATGATCAGCATGGGCACCGAAAGCCATTGCCCCATAGTACTGCCCAGGGTCAGGAAACCAATGTGAGAATCAGGTTGGCGGAAGAGCTCGACAATCATCCGCGCGATTGCATAGCCAGCGATAAAGCTGCCTGTCAGTACGCCGGAGTTGGCGCGAATCTTCTCGGACCGCCACATGATGTTTAGGACGGCAAACAGCACCAGCCCTTCCAAGAATGCTTCGTAGAGTTGGCTGGGATGACGCGGTTCTGGACCGCCGTATGGGAACACCACGCCCCAAGGCGCGTCAGTGACCCGGCCATAAAGCTCACCGTTGATGAAGTTGGCGATCCGTCCAAAGAAAAGTCCAATGGGCGCGGCGCAGGCCAGCATGTCGCCCAGGATGAGCGGCGACAACTTATGTCGACGGCAGAACAGGAGCCCGGCGATAACTACCCCAAGCAAGCCGCCGTGAAACGACATACCGCCCCGCCAGGTGGCAAAAATCTCCAACGGATTCGCAAGGAAATATTGAAGGTTATAGAATAAGACGTATCCGAGCCGGCCACCAAGGATAATCCCGATTGTTGCCCAAACTAGAAAATCGTCGATGTTATCCGCGCTCACATCGTCGCTGGACCGGGCAGCGCGACGGCGCAGCAATTGAAACCCGAACAACAACCCCGCCACATAAGAAAGGGCGTACCACCGCACCGCGAAGGGACCAATGGAAAAAAGTACCGGATCAATCTGCAGGAAGGGAATGGCAAACAACATTAGCGCGCAGCCACTACCGCCTAGCGGTACGGGTCATCCGTGTGAAGAAAGTCGACCACGTAGGATCGGACACCATCCTCCAACTCGGTCATGGGCTTTTCGTACCCCGCGTCGCGCAGTCGATGCATAGTCGCCTCGGTAAAGTATTGGTATTTGTCGCGAACATCTTCAGGTGCGTCCACAAACTCGATTTTGGGCTCCTTGCCGAGGGCCTGGTAAACGGCCGTCGCCAAGTCAGCAAAGCTACGCGCCTTGCCGCTTCCGCAGTTGAACAACCCGCTAACGGACGGAGTGTCGAGAAGCCAATTTACGATGTCCACACAATCGCCGACCCAGACAAAATCTCGAAGCTGTCCGCCATCCGTATAGTCCGGATGATGGGATCGAAAAAGGATGGCAGCCTCGTAGGCTGCTGCGCGTGGATAGACCTGTGCGGCCACGCTCTGCATACGTCCCTTATGGTATTCATTGGGACCGTAGACATTGAAGAACTTCAAGCCAGCCCATTGCGGCGGCGTCGGGCCACCGTCGGCAACGATACGGGAAACGCGCCGATCAAAAAGGTGCTTACTCCACCCGTAAGGGTTCAACGGTTTTAATAGCGCCAATGCCGATCCGGTGGAATCATCCTCAAACCCATGTGTGCCGTCACCGTAGGTAGCAGCTGACGACGCATAGATGAACCTGACCGCGTTGGCCGTGCACCAATCCCAGAGGTCGACGGAAAGGCGGAAGTTGTTCTCGATGATCAGATCGACATTGCGCTCCGTCGTCGCCGAAATGGCACCCATATGAATGATCGCCGTGATGTCTTGTCCATTGGACGTAAGAAATGCCGTTAGGTTGTCAGGATCGACCACATGTGCAATCTCTCTACCCGAGACATTGCGCCATTTATCAGCTTCGCGAAGACGGTCAACGATGGCCACCGACCCGAGGCCGCGCGCCTCTAGGCCCCAGACAATATTTGAACCAATAAACCCGGCTCCGCCGGTTATGACGTACATTAACTGGCCTCGCTCTCCGACTGCGCCGCCCACCGGCCCGTTATAGGCCGGGCCATGGGTCCCGGCAAGAACAGGCGTTGTCATTGGGGGCGGGTGTTTCCATAATGAATTCTACGTTCGTTGTAAGGATACCTCAGCATGCAAACATCAAACCGTTTGTTGGACGATCTGGCGAAGGTCGCCAATGGCGCCGTTTCCACACTAGTCGGGGTGAAGGATGAAATTGAAGCTCTAGTACGCCAACGAGTCGATAAACTATTGGCCGATGCGGATTTGGTTTCGCGCGAAGAGTTCGAGGTCGTCAAAGCCATGGTTACCGAGGCTCGGACCGAACAGGAGCACCTTTTGAGGCGATTGGCAGCGATGGAGAAGGCCGCCATAAAGCCCCGGCGCCGTGCGGCAAAGTCCAAGTCCACCACCAAGACTAAGTCCGCTAAATAGTCCCGAACGCCTGAAGTCACGCAGCAAAGCCGGAACAAGTCGGCACAATCGTCCGTGCGAGATTGCTTATCCACAAAAAATACATCGCCGGGACCCATTTGCCCCTTGCACCCGATTCACGGTTGGTGCAGGCTAGGTTTTGTATTGATCGGCAAACGCACATACAAGATGTAGCTTATAGGTCAACATCTTGTGATTTTGCGCAAGCCGATCCGTATTTCGATATTTACCGGGTTTGAACCCGGAGGCAAAAGTAGGAGCGGGCATGACGAGCCTGAACGCCACGCGCGAAGCCGAGACCCATCATCCCATTGATATTGTCGAGCAATTGGTTGAATTCAACGATTGGACTTTCGACAGGCGCAGCAATGAGGAAATGGCCGCCCAGGTCCCAGGAAGTTGGTGTGACTACAGCCTCTATTTCGCTTGGAACGACGAGATGGAGGCCATTCACTTTACCTGTGCTTTTGATATGCGGGTTGCCGAAGACCAGCTTTCTCGGGTCCACGAACTTCTCGCCTTGGTCAATGAGAAACTCTGGCTCGGTCATTTCAGCATCTGGGCCAATGAAGGCCTGCCCATGTTCCGTGCCACGCTGGCGCTTCGGGGCCAACAGGGCCTGACGGTCGAGCAAACAGAAGACCTCGTAGAAACCGCTCTAGTCGAATGCGAGCGGTTCTTCCCCGCGTTCCAATATGTTATCTGGGGCGGCAAAGCCGCAACAGAAGCCATCGAAGCGGCCATGATTGATACCGTCGGCGAGGCCTAAGGTTATGATAGATCGTCCGCTGTTGCTGGTGGGCTGCGGCAAGATGGGTGGCGCCATGCTTGAGGGTTGGCTGGAGATGGGGTTGGTCCCCGAACAGATTCATATCATCGAGCCCTGCGCCCCCATTGCCGAAGAACTTCGCAGCCGCAGCCTAAGCGCCGTCGTAGCACAACCAGAATTGCCCGCAGACCTTGATCCCGAGATCGTACTGTTCGCAGTTAAGCCTCAATCCATGGATGAAGCTGCACCGGCCCTTGCCGAATATCGATCGCCGAATACCACATTCCTCTCCATTGCTGCCGGAAAGACCATTTCCTATTTTGAAAATATTCTGGGCGCCGAAGCCGCCATCGTTCGATCCATGCCAAACACGCCAGCGGCCGTCCGCCGTGGCATTACCGTCGCCACGCCCAACACCAATGTCACGGAAGCGCAATGCAAAATCTGTGGCAATCTCCTCGAGGCTGTCGGCGAAGTGGCGTGGGTCGATGAAGAAAGGCTCATTGATGCGGTCACCGCACTTTCCGGTGGTGGACCGGCATATGTATTTTTACTGACAGAATGCATGACCCAGGCGGGTATCGACGCTGGATTACCAGCCGAATTGTCCGCCCAGTTGGCCAGGGTCACCGTTTCGGGTGCCGGCGAATTGATGCGCCAGTCGGACGAAGCCCCGTCCAATCTGCGCGAGAACGTGACCAGTCCCGGCGGCACCACAGCCGAATCCTTGAAAGTCCTGATGGCCGACGATGGATGGCAACCGCTGATCACCCGGGCCATTGCGGCAGCGACAGCACGCTCAAGGGAATTGGCAGGCTAGAGCGAACGCCAGTACCTTGATATACTCCTTCCCCAGTTAGAAGGAGTGTGGATATGGCACGCAGCAAATCCAAAAAACAACAGGAGCCTGAAATTCGGCTGATCAATGCCGCCCTCGCATTGGCAGCACGTCGTCGCTGGCGTGACTTACGGATGGCCGATATCGCCGCCGAAGCCGAAATGTCCACCGCCGATGCGCTTACGCAGGTCCATTCAAAAACCGCTATTTTGAACGCCTTAGGGCGGCACATTAACCGCGCCGTACTGGAAGACCTGCATACGGACCCGGAAATCGCTGGTTCCCCCAAGGACCGCCTGTTTGACCTAATGATGCGCCGCTTCGACGCAATGAGAGACTTTCGCTCCGGTCTGGCGGGCATCAGCGCCGACTTGACGCTCGATCCGTGCGCCGCTCTCAGCCGGCTTTGCGGCATCCAACACGCCATGGCGCTCACCTTGGAGGCGGCGGGGATCCCCACCACTGGCCCTTGCGGGGTTCTGCGACAACAAGGATTGAGTGCCATCTATATCTATTGTCTAAGCGTGTGGTTCCGTGACGACACTGATGACATGTCGGTAACGATGGCCGCCGTCGACCGCGCGTTGACCTTTGTTGACAACCTCGTCGTCCGGCGATCTGGTAGGCGTCCACACGAAACTGGAGCCGACGCCTCCGCGGCACACTAACGCGCACGTCTGCGTTGGCCGATATGGCTATATGCTCCTGCGAAATTATATTGAAGCTCTTACCGCCGCCAATAAGGCGGCTGTCGGAGGCGTGCAGGCTTTGGCCGCCCGTCAGAACGAAATCCTGCAAGAGAATCTAAGGGAAGCCATCGAAGCAGTGAGCGAACTGTCAAAAGTCGCAGGCCGAACTGCTCAAAGCGTCCTTCGAGAAGACACTCGGCAACATAAAGTATCTGGGCGAGTTGGTGGCGAAATCGAACACCGAAACTTCGACAGTCATCAACGGACGTATCTTCGAAACCCTCGAGGAAGTGAAGAGGCAGGCCGTGAAGAACAATAAGAAGGCCTAGTAAGTCTCAGCTTCTGACAATTGCGAAGGTTGCGTTCTGCGGAGCGCGGCCTTTTGTTTGTCCAGGGCTCTGGGGCATGCCACTATCCGTCACCCACTCTGCACGGAGCATACAGCAATGCAAATTTCCTATGATGACTTCCAGAAGATCGACATTCGCGTCGGTACGATAGTCCGTGCCGAACCCTTCCCTGAGGCCCGCAAGCCCGCGTTCAAGTTATGGGTCGACTTTGGATCGAAGATCGGTGAAAGGAAGACGTCAGCTCAGATTACCCAACACTACACGCCGGAAGGTCTGTTGGGCCAACAGGTTGCCGCCGTAGTGAATTTTCCACCTAAGCAGATTGGTACATTCATGTCAGAAATATTGGTGGTGGGCTTTCCGGACGCCAACGGCAAAGTTGTTTTGCTCGAACCCAATAGAAGCGTGCCCAACGGCGGACGCCTCTACTGATCTCAAGAGGCGCCTTTGACCTTAATCATGTCACCGCCCAGCTTGCCCATCCTTTGAACCCACCGCGCATAGGGCTTGGCGGAGAAAAAGTATCGTCTGTTGGTGTAGGTCGCGAAATAGGTCTTCAATTTGGTGTAGACATCCGGATATATCTGCCAATTCTCAACGGGCACGTCGCGCCGGAAGAATAGGATATTAGTACTGTCACCAGGGTAGTCTTCGGACATTTCAAACCCTGACTTTAAGGCGAGCATGATCAGCGTCTCACGGGTGAAGTTATAAACGTGAGCAAAGTGGAACCGCCCGTAGGGCGTACGGTCCGGATTGTAAACATTTGGAACGGATATATAGACCGCGCCACCCGGTTTCAGCCATCGATGGAAGGTTTTCAGCGCCGCAACGGGCGATCGGAAATGCTCGACCACATGGTTGGCCGTGATGACATCTATAGACCCATCTTCAATCTCCGCCTCTTGCCATATGGTTGCTTGAACGTTAATTCCATTCTCGGTGCGCGAATATTCCGCAAACGCCCGGTTCGGTTCGATGCCCATGGAATCATAGCCCTGATCGGCCATGAACCGGACAAAATTTCCGCTGGCCGACCCCACATCCAGTACCCGGGCACCGGGTTTCAGGGCGGGTCGAACGGCCTCACACCGAGACGCCGCACCACGCTCGGCGCGCAAGAGGGCTTTCGCCGTTGGTTTGTAGGCATTGTGATAGCTCTTTCGATAGAACCGACGATAGAAGTTGTCTACCTCCAAATCAGTGGGCATAGGTGACGTAAAGACCAAACCGCAACCCCGACAAAGACATGTCTGCAAGGGGTTGCCGTAGCGATCCCGGCGCCCGACAATATCTCGTTCCACCGAACCGCACAGATCACAATGGATCGTTTCTCCCGTGAACTTGTATCGCTTCATGCGCGTGAAAGTGGAGATAAGATCTTGCAGCATTGGATTCCCTTTTACCGCTTCGGCCGGCAGGGGCCACCATTCGTTAAAGTCACAAAAACAGCACGCATCCATTCATTAACAACATCGGGGCCGAATGGCCAGAACCTGCCGCGCGGCACAAGCTCATGCGGGCCGAAAGCTCAGATAGGCATGCGCAAACGGACACGCAGCCCACCATTTGGCGAATCGGTTAGATCAATCTCACCGCCATGACTGCGCACTACATCACCAGCAATCGTCAAGCCCAGGCCAATCCCTCCTGTGATGGGGTTTCGTGAGTCTTCAACCCGAAAAAACGGGCGGAAGACATCGTGTCTTTGGTCCACGGGAATTCCTGGTCCATCATCGTCGATAGTGATCTCATAGCGATCCTCCCGTATCCCCGCCCGCATGGTGACGTGATCGCCAAACCGCATGGCGTTATCGACCAAATTGGTCAAACATCGCTTAAACGCGGTGGCGCGTAGCGGCATCTGACAACTGTTCTCGATATGGAGGTCGATGAGCCCCCCTTTCCGACGGCTTTGCGCAGCAACGGTATCTAGAAGTACTGACAAATTCGTGAGCTTCACTTGCTCGGTGCCTTCGCCACGGGCAAAGGACAGGTAACCTTCAAGCATGCGCTCCATCTCGGCGATGTCACTCTTCAGGTCATCTGCTCCGGACACCTGCCCCAGCATTTCGACTTGCAAGCGCATGCGCGTTAACGGGGTTCTAAGGTCATGGGACACGCCAGCCAACATATCCGTACGTTGACGGATTTGACGTACGATCCGTTCCCGCATGGCCATAAATGCCGACGCGGCTTGGCGAACTTCCGCCGCACCTTCAGGTTTGAACGTTGAAACGTCCCGCCCCTTACCGAAATTCTCGGCCGCATCGGCGAGGCGGCGAATGGGTTTCACCTGGTTGCGCATAAAAATTGTCGCTACCCCAAACAGAATCAGCGACGTTCCAATCATCCAAATGACAAAAACATATGTGGTCGAACTAAACAGCCGCTTCCGCGGGGTTACCACATGCAAGACACCTTTCGGCAGTTGGATGTCGATCATCACGTGCCGACCGCGGCTGTCAGCGTCAATATGAAAGGGTTTGCCAACAGTGCTCTTCAGCGCCTGTGATAGCATCCGCGTCATCAAGTCGTCGTTAATGTTCGGTGAATTATTGAGGACAGCCTTGTCCCGATAGGACACCGCTAATTGCATCGTCTCCGCGGCTAAATCGAAGATGCGACCCTGAACCTCAACAACCGGTTCATAACGCATCAGGTAAATTACCGCAGCAATATCACCTGCAACACTCCGCGCCAGCCGCAATGTCACTTTATCCCAATGGGTTTCATAGAAGATGGTCGCGGAAATAATTTGCAACAAGATCAACGGTGTTACGATGATCATCAGCGATCGACCGAGAAGGCTTTTCGGCAAATAATTTTTGATCCGTGACCTCATGGCACCGGCGCTTCGTCAATCTGGACGCAGAACATAGCCCTTCCCGCGCACAGTTTGCAGATACCTGGGCATCCGCGGATCGATCTCAATCTTACGACGCAGCCTCGTGACCTGAACATCGACGGCGCGGCCGCCGCCGCTGGCGCCCGTCCCGGAGATTAACTCCTCACGGGAGAAAACCTCGCCGGGGCTCCGCGCCAGGACGCCTAGTAGCGCAGATTCGACTTCGGTCAAACGAACCGGACGGCCGTCACTGACCAGTTCGCTTCGCGCTGGCCGGAACGTGACGTCGCCCATCTTGATCTCCGAGGGTGCGGTTTTTGGCACTGGACGCCGCTTAAGGATATTGCTGATCCTGAGCACAAGTTCCTTCGGCTCGAACGGTTTACCCAGGTAATCATCCGCCCCCTGCTCCAAGCCTCGGATACGATCTTCCGACTCATTCATGGCGGTCAGCATCAAAATAGGCACCGATCTTGTCTTGCGAAAATGTTGAGCAAAATCCAGACCGCTTTCTCCAGGCATCATCAGGTCTAACACGATAAGGTCGAACTCCAACCCAACCAAACGGCTGCGCGCATCGGCGGCATCCTTTGCTCCTGTAACCATAAAATCGTGGTCGGAAAGAAACTTCACCAATAGCTTGCGCAGACGATCGTCGTCATCGATAACGAGGATATGCGGCCGGTCAAGTACCAGCCCGTTCATCCTACCAACCTTCGCGTTTCGGATACCTGCGGACCGGCCTCCCGGCGGCCGACCCGATGGCGGTCTTCAGGATCGATTATGGCACGGAGTATAGCGCGAAATCCGGAGACAGAGTCGACACCAGCAGTTTCGAACGCGCCAATCACCCGCCGGCATTGCCGCGCCGTCAGTTGACGCTCTAATGCCACTCCTTTATCTGAGAGCAGAAGAAGCCGGCGTCGGCGATCCGTGCTGTCCGTTTCTTGACACACATACCCTTCATCGATCAGTTGAGTTAGCACGCGCGAAAGACTTTGTTTGGTGATCTTAAGGATACCAAGGAGATTGCTGACGGAAATATTCGGGTTACGGCCGATGAAATATATGGCGCGATGATGAGCGCGACCGAAGCCAAAATCAGCCAGTATGGCATCGGCTTCGCCTGTGAAGTCCCGGTAGGCAAAGAACAAAAGCTCAAGGACCTGGCGAAGCTCCTCCTCATCTTGCCCCCGCAACGAGGCCGTCAACTGGCATAATGCGTGGTTCGCGCGCTCCATTGACAATCCTCAACATACTCGGCAGAGAATTAAGGCAGTATTATTGACTGATATGCACGCAACTGATACGAAACGCAAGAACCTTTGGTATGCACTTCCGCTTACGAAAGAATATTATCATGGATAGTAATTCGTTCGACGATCGCGACGGTCAGATTTGGTATGACGGCAAAATGGGCCAATGGCGAGATGCTGATGTCCATGTTCTCACCCATGGCCTGCACTATGCTTCGTGCGTTTTCGAGGGCGAACGCTCTTATAACGGCAACATCTTCAAGTTGCGGGAACATACGGACCGACTGCTGAAGTCAGCGAGCATTCTCGGTTTCGAAATTCCCTATACAGCGGACGATATTGACGCCGCCTGCAACGAAGTGTGTAAGGTCAACTGCATCGTGGACGGCTACGTTCGGCCCGTCGCCTGGCGCGGTAGCGAGATGATGGGCGTCTCGGCCCAACAAAACACCATTCATTTGGCCATTGCTGCTTGGCCGTGGCCTTCCTACTTCTCGCCGGAAGCGCGGATGAAAGGTATCCGGCTGAACACAAGCGAATGGCGGCGTCCCGCACCCGAGACAGCCCCGACCGACTCCAAGGCTGCCGGCCTCTATATGATTTGTACCATGTCGAAGCACGCGGCCGAGGCGGAGGGCTATGATGATGCCTTGATGCTGGATTGGCGAGGTCAGGTCGCTGAAGCCACGGGCGCCAACATTTTCCTGGTATTCGGCGACGACAAACTGCACACCCCCACACCGGACTGTTTCCTGAACGGCATTACCCGTCAGACGGTCATCGACTTGGCCAAAGCGCGCGGTATTGAAGTCATCGAACGCCCGATCATGCCCGAAGAATTGGCTGAGGCCACGGAGGTCTTTCTAACGGGCACGGCGGCAGAAGTCACCCCAGTCGGTGAAATCGACGACCACAAATTCACGGTCGGCGATATTTCGCGCTGGATGATGAATGACTACGACAAGACCGTCGGCAAAGCGTGTGGTGAAGCCGCCGCCTGAGAGCGTATCCTATCCCCGAAGTGACAAAGGCCGACGAATACCCGGCCTTTGTCAGACCAAGGTTAAAATGACCAGATAATACCTTCTGGCTTCCGCATCGCACTGCCGGGCAAGGGACAGACGATATAGATGAAGGCCCCATCTACGGGATCAGTCTTGATAAAAATTTCTAAGTCGCCGGCCAAGATAGTGCCATGCTCGGCTAGGACCTCCAGATTGAACACATCGCCCTAACAGAAGTTCCCATGCACCACAATGGGCAAAGGCTTGTTCACAGCCTTGGCCTAAATGAGGGTCAGGACCTCGGACGGCTCCTACATGACGCCAAAACCGTCGGGAAATACGACGAAGCCTTGGCCAAGTAGACGAACCAAATCTTGCGCATGAAAAAGTAATGGAATTCGAAATTCAGTTCTCAGCTGATTTCGGGATTGTCATGCTGCTCAAAGGGCCGTGAATGTTAACCCCGGTATTGACCCCGTCGGCTTCCTGGGCGCCGCAATTGGCCGCCCCCATAATTCCAGGACCATCATCCGTGCAGACAAACACGTCGGCTGCCCCCAGCCGCTTTGACCAGGTGGTCGCCAGCCGCCCTACCAACATCCAAGCCACTTCGTCGTAGGTAGCCATGGCCAGATCACATCCCGCGTGGGCCACGTTCCCCGCCTTGATAGCGCGCCGCTCAGTTGTTGAGGAACCGTTCATTCTCATAGGCCTTCGTAGCGTCATTATCGCTCATATCCCGGCACCTTTCCTCAATGGAGAGGTTACTCTGCATCGGCAAAGGCCGCCAATCCCGTCATGTCAGAAATCACAGCTGTTCCGGATGGAAATGGATTGGACCACGAAGCCGCGACTCGACCAACAAAGGGCACCCCCTTATTCCGAGCAGCCCGATAGTCCGTCATGGCATCACCGACGAACAGCGTGTCCCCAGGCTCCACACCATGGTGCGTAAGGACGGTCTCAACGATCTCTTCTTTCGGGCGCGGCGAGCCGAAGACGCCATCGAAGTAGGCGGTCATGCCGCGCCGCGCCACGATCCGCTGGAGCTCGTCTTCCGGGGTACCGGAGACGATGTAGAGGCGGCGCTCCTTCCGTACCGCCGCCAGCATCTCCATGGTTCCCTCGACGGTCGGACAGGCGGTGACTAACTCCTCGACATCGTCGGCAAACCGGTCAGCCAGCGCGGTCAGATCTTGATGCGTCAGATTGATGCCCAGGAACGCCCAATGGCAATGTCGGATTTTCTCAACCCGAGAAATTCCTCCGTGTTCCGCATGATGCGCCAGGACCTTTTCCACGACGCCTTCGCCGTGTTCCGCATAGAGCTTCCGGAACGCGCAGTTTTTGATCTCGACGGACTCAACCAAGACGCCATCGAAATCAAAAAAAATGATCTGCGGGGGAATGACGTTACTCCGCCGCTTCCGAAGACTTGTTACCCGCATGCGCCCAACGCGCGGCCGCCGCATCGTCGCTATCACGCGCGTCCACCCATTGACTCCCTGAGGAACTGTCCTCCAGCTTCCAGAACGGAGCTTTCGTCTTCAGCCAGTCAATGAGGAAATGGCACGCTTCAAAGGCCGCTTCGCGATGCCCGGAGGCCGCCGCCACAAAGACGATCTGATCACCGGGCTCCAGACGGCCATATCGATGGATAATCAAGGTTGCCTCTAACGGCCAACGGGCCTGGGCCTCGGTGTCGATCTTCTGTAGCGCCTTTTCCGTCATGCCCGGATAGTGCTCTAGGGTCATTCCGCTGATTTGCTCACCGGTGGCGCCCGGACCACCCATGTCGCGAACCAATCCAACAAAAGTGCACAAACCGCCAATGCCGTGATTGCCGGCCGTCAGGCGTCCGATTTCTGCGCCAACATCAAAATCTTCAAGCTGAACGCGAACCGTCAGGCTAGCCTCCCGTTACTGGTGGGAAAAACGCCACTTCGTCGCCCGGAGAAACGGGCTCATCCAGTGTAGCATATTCCTGATTAACCGCGACCCGGACCAAGGCGTCATCGGCAAAGGCGGCGGCGAACCCCTCGCCCCGGCCTTTAAGCCAGACCACAAGGTCGCGCGCCGTCCGGATGTCATCCGGTATATTCACGGTCTCCTCGCCGATGCCGGTCTTTTCCCGGACCCAAGCAAAATACAGTATCTTCATCCACTGACCTCGTTGAACGGCAAAAATTGAACCACGTCTCCGGGTGCAACGCTTTCGATATCTTCTGGAAGCTCCACCAGTCCGTCTGCAGCAACCATGGAGGTAAGAATCCCCGCCCCGGAAGAACAGAACTTTTTTACTGACACCCCGGCCCCAACCGTCTCCGACAGAATCGCTCGCAACCATTCCCGACGGCCCGTCTTCTTCTGGTAGTCGAAATCCGCGGTTACCGCATAGCGCGGCGCCGCTATTTCAGAGGCCCCCATCAACATGAGGAGTACGGAGCGGGCGATGACCATAAACGTCACCATCGCCGCCACAGGATTTCCAGGAAGGCCGATAAAAGCTGCATCGCCGATGCGTCCCAGCGCGATAGGGCGGCCCGGTTTAATGGCAAGCCGCCAGAAGTCAACACTCCCGTGGCGTTCGACCGCCCCTTTTACATGATCCTCCTCACCGGCCGAAACCCCACCCGAGGTGACGATGACATGATGATCCTTGGCCGCGCCACCAATGGCCACTGCAATGATCTCTTCATCATCGGGTAGGATGCCAAGATCGGTAACATGGCAACTCATACCCTCCAGCATGGACATAACCGAGTATCGGTTGGCATCGAAGATAATGCCTTCCGGGGCCTGATCGCTGGGATCGCAAACCTCGTCACCGGTGGAGAAGACGGCAACGCGAAGCATCCCCATGACCTTCAATTCTTGAAGGCCAACGGATGCCGCCAGCCCCAATTCCTGCGGACGAAGCCGTTGGCCAGCTTTGAGAATGACGGAACCCTTTTCGATATCCTCACCTTTCTTCCGGCGATTGGCGCCCTGCTTCAGGCCCGCCGGCAAGATCACATCATTACCGTCAGCCTCGCAGTCTTCCTCCATGAATACCGTTTCCATACCGTCGGGCATGGGGGCACCGGTAAAAATACGAACGGCCTCACCCCGCCGGACCGGTCGGTCCAATGGGTGGCCGGCGGCAACGCGTCCAGTTACGGGCATCCGCGTGCCGCCGTCCGCGTTCAAGTCTTCGAAGAACACTGCGTAGCCATCGACCGCACTGTTATCGTGGGGAGGAACGCTTCGATCAGCGATGATATCAGCGCTCAGAATACGACCCAGCGCCGAACGTAGTTCCACAGTTTCCGGATCCACGACTATTGTGATCCGCTCACGCAATAAAGCCAGGGCATCTGTGACGGGCATGAGTTCGCCGCCAAAGGCAAAGCAATCGTCCTTAAGCTGCGCCATCTTCGACCTGCCCTCTCAACCCACAATAGTCGACGATGAAGTCTGCAATAGCCGGTATGTTGTTGAGATCCAGTACCACCTGCCCGTCAAGCGACACAGGCTCATCACTAGCAACGGCAACGATACTTGCGTCTTCGACGGCTAGTAGAGGTTTTCCAATAATCGGGCGATGGATTTCCATCTTTGCATGGCCATGGCTCTTGAACCCTTCGATCAACACCAAGTCCACCTCTTCCAAACGCGTCAACAAAGCATCGATATCAGGCTCTGGCGTCTCTCGGTTTTCATGGAGGATCGCCCATCGGCGTGCGCCGGTGACCAACACCTCGTGCGCGCCTGCCTCCCGATGCATGTGAGAATCCTTCCCCGGCTTATCGATGTCAAAGTTGTGGTGCGTGTGCTTCATGGTGGAGATACGAGACCCACGTCCGATCAGTTCGGGCAACAACTGACGCATCAAGGTGGTCTTACCACTACCGCTCCATCCGACAATACCAAAAATCCTCATTTCAACTGGCCTCGGTATCGGCATCGGTGCTGCGGCGGCGGCCGGCCGGCGCTCGATCGGTTTCGCGAATATGACGCAGCCCAGCTATCAGATAATCACCCCCCGTGATCACTGTTAGTGATGCCGCAATCCAAAGTCCGTAAATGCCAATCTCCAAGGTCGAAACGGAACCAAAGTCTGGGCCGCTATGCCCCACCAGCAAGAACCCCATGGCTAGCATCTGAATGCTTGTCTTCCACTTGGCCAAGCTGCTGACCGGCATGCTGACGCGGACCTCCGCTAAGAATTCTCGTAGGCCCGAGACAAGGATCTCCCGGCACAGAATGACTGCCGCCGGCAACACAGTAACTCCGTGGAAACGATCAATGCCAACCAAAACCAACAGCACGCTAGCAATCAACAGCTTGTCGGCGATGGGATCCAGAAATCTGCCGAAGGCAGACTGCTGATGCCACGCCCGTGCCAAATATCCGTCAAAGAAATCAGTAATACAGGCGTAAGTGTAGACGCTGAAAGCCAGCCAGCTGCCCGCCGGGTCTGCAACGAATAGTAGCAGGCACACCATGACAGGGATAGCTACGATCCGGGAAAAAGTCAGGATATTGGGTAGGTTCATCAACATGCGATGGCATTCTACGTCACCACGCCCGGCAAGCAACTATCTGTCAGCGTGGAACCAGTCGTAGATCTTAATGGCCAACGAGGAACTGATGCCCTCGACCGCCTCAAGATCGGTGCGCCCGGCTTGAGAGACTGCCTTCGCGTCCCCAAAATGGTGCAGCAATGCCTTTTTCCGGCGCGCGCCAACGCCGGGCACCTCATCTAGAATGGATTTCCCGATGGCTTTACTGCGTTGTTTACGGTGGGCACCGATGGCAAACCGGTGGGCCTCATCGCGGATACGCTGGAGAAAGTAAGATACGGGATCCCGCGCTTGCAAGGTGATGGGGTCGACCCGGTCAGGCCGGAAAATACGCTCGTGCCCCGCGTCGCGGTCCGGGCCTTTGGCGATGGCAGCCAGGTTCACGCCTTCGATGCCGAGTTCCTCAAAAACCTCTGCCGCGACCCCCAATTGTCCTTTGCCGCCATCGACCAACACCAAGTCCGGCCATTGGCCACCCGTGCGATCAGGGTCTTCCTTGAGCACTCTAGAGAAACGGCGGGTTAGAACCTCACGCATCATAGCGTAGTCATCTCCTGGGCTGAAACCGTCCGCGCTCTCCCGGGGGCCGGTGCCCTTTACACCTTTAATAGTAAACTTGCGATATGCGCTGCGATTGAAGCCCTCTGGACCGGCAACGATCATGGCACCTACCGCCTTGGTTCCAGCTACGTGGGAGTTGTCATACACTTCAATACGATCTGGCGCAGCCTCCAAACCGAACTTCGCTGCCAGTCCCTTTAAAAGTTTCCGCTGAGAGGCGCTTTCGGCTAAACGGCGGGTTAGGGCCTCCTTGGCGTTTACGATGGCGTGGTCAACGAGTTTGCGGCGGTCACCGCGCACCGGCACTGCAAGTTCCACCCGACGTTCTGCTCGCACGCCCAGTGCCTGAGCCACCAGCTCATGGTTCGGAATATCTTCGCTGAGAAGTATGCGGCCAGGCGGCACGCTTCGGGCATAGAACTGCCCTAAAAACGCCTCTAAAACTGTTGCCGCATCGTCTTCGTTGGCGTGGACCGGGAAATAGGCCCTGTTCCCATAATTAGCACCCGAACGGAAAAAGAATACCTGAATGCACGTGGCGCTGCCGGCCTGATAGACGGCCACCACATCGCTATCCTTCAACGACAATAGGTTGATATCCTGATGCGCCTGAACCCGGGTAAGGGCGCGGATGCGATCGCGGTACTGCGCAGCCAGCTCGAATTCTAGATTGTCGCTGGCTTCCTGCATGACAGCGGCGAAGCGACGCTGTATCTGCTGACTTTCGCCAGACAGGAATAACTGCGCCTGCTCGACCGATTCGCGATAATCCGCCTCGCTGATCCGGTCAACACATGGGGCGGAACAGCGCTTAATCTGATGCAGCAGACAAGGACGTGTCCGATTGTTGAATACCGAATCCGTACATGTCCGGAGCAGGAACGCACGCTGGAGTACGGCTAGGGTCTCATTGACGGCCCAGACAGATGCGAACGGACCAAAGTAGTCACCGGCACGCGACTGTGCGCCACGATACTTCATGATTTGTGGATACGGATGATCTTTAGTGACAAGGATGAAGGGAAACGATTTGTCGTCTCGCAGTAGGATGTTGTAACGCGGCGCGTAGCGCTTAATTAGGTTTGATTCCAACAGCAAAGCTTCCGCCTCGGTGTGGGTTGTGAGGAATTCCATAGCGGCAGTTTCGTTAATCATCCGTCTGATACGCACTGTTTGACGAAGTGGGTGCGTGTAGGCTGCAACGCGTTTTTTAAGGCATTTTGCCTTGCCAACGTACAAAACCTTACCGTCGGCATTCAGCATCCGATAGACGCCTGGTTTGCCCGAGAGGTTTTTCAGATAGGTCTCAATGATTGCGACACCAGTCACCGGCGCCTTTCCGGGCGCACAATTATCTTCAATCGTATCGTCTTCGGTTTGCCCTTTTTTCAAGGCTAATCTCCAACACTCGCCTGGATCAATTTATTGTAATTACCCAAAACATAAAATGGATGAGGCGGCGAACCATGTCTTGACGGAGGTTCTATCCACGATTCTTGTGAATAACTTTGTTGAAAAGGTTCCAACTAAACGCTAGGCAACGGGAATTACGTCATATTTTGTAATTTGCGTATTTTTTAGGCATATCGTTAAGTGACTGTTTTTAAATAATTTATTTTCAAAAACGGAAACTTCTTTCATCTCAAAAAACGTGATCAAATATTTGCGCTACACAAATGACGTCTTGGAGCCCCTGTGCAAAACTCCCGGCTTAAGATTGCAATGAACCTAACAATGTAGGACCTGCGAATGCTGTAAGTTGACTAGTTTATACTTTACGAAACCTTTCAATTTCGACACCAACGCTTCCGGCGTTTTCAATAATATCAAGTTTCTCGATGCGAACCCTAACCGAGTCCACACGCTGATCATCAAAGCACATGTCGGCGATCCGTTCCGCAAGGGTCTCAACCAGATTAACATGCCCCTCATCGGCGATGGCGAGGATACCGTTCGCCATGGTCTCGTAACTAACAACGTTGAGAATATCGTCGATGATGGGGTGCTCCCCCTCGTCAACGGCAAGATCTAGATTGACACGCACGCGCTGCGGACTGCATTTCTCATGTTCATAGACGCCAATCAAGCATTCGACCATGAAATCGCGAATAAATACGTGCCTAAGGGCCTTACCGGCGTTGGCAATACGCGCCGGCATTATGGAGGGCATTTTGTCCGTTGGCATTTTCCGGGTCTCCCAATTGTGACCAAGGTCACGTCGGCACATCGTCGGCACTGAGGTCCAGAGGCGTCGGGCTCATGCCCATGTGTTGTCCGGAGTCGATCGCGATCATCTGACCGGTCATCGCTGGCGCCTCTAGGATGAACCGAACGGCCGCCGCGATTTCTCCCGGCGAGACTTGGCGCTTGAGCGGCATGGAGGACCATTCATTGGTAAACACTTCCACCGATTGATGGACGCTCTGAAGAGTCGGCCCAGGGCCGACACCGTTGACGCGCACCCGCGGGGCCAACGCCCGCGCCAGAATCTGGGTCAGCCCCCATAGTCCGGCCTTACTCAAAGTGTAGGTCGTGAAATCCGGGGTAAGATTCCAGACCCTCTGATCGATGATGTTAATGATATTGGCTTCCACGGCATCTGGCAATTGTTGAACGAAGGCCTGAGCCAATTCAAACGGTGCGCGGAGGTTAACATCCATGTGCTGATCCCACGTAGCCCGCGTCGCTGTCAAAACCGTGTCCCGCTCGAATACAGACGCATTATTTACCAGGCATGTGAGTGGGCCTAGTTGTTCCTCGGCCACCTTAATCAATCGCGAAGACGCGCCTCCCGCACCCAGATCAGCGCCAATGGCGACAGCCCGACCACCAGAAGATTGGATTTCGTCGACGAGCTCTTTGGCGACATCGGAGGAACGAAAAAAATGCACTCCCACATGCCACCCAGTTTCCGCAAGGCTCATGGCGATGGCACGACCGATACGCCGGCCTGCCCCAGTGATCAACGCATTCTTATTGGGCGTTCTCCTACTCGTCATTTACATGGGCCCATCATCTTTTGACATCGAGGCAATGATTAGCCAATCACCTGTTAGGCGCCCAACGTTTTGATGCAGACTTGGCTGCCCTAAGTCGACGCGACTACCATCACTGACATTGGGCCGATTCCCCAACCAAAGATCAAACAGGTTGAAAGCAATACCCTTGGCCCTAGGCAATATCGTGTTTACAGAAACCACTAACTCTGGCGCGGACGAACCTACTATAAGCGCGGTAACACCGATAAACATAGAGAGAATACCCATGCGGATCGATAGGACTACAGCGTCGCGCAACATTATCTCGGCGCCGAGAATTAAAATGACGAAAGCGATGAGGAGCTGAACGTACCTCACGGTCGGGATTGCACCTTCAAAGGGAACTCCGCAAATGCATCAACAACGGATTCATAAATTTTCCTCTTAAAAGGTACAATCAACCCCGGCAAAGACGTAAGTTCCGCCCAGCGCCAAGCATCAAACTCCGGATGTTCATGTCTGCTCAAATCAAAATCAGTATCCAACCCCCTGAATTGCAGCGCGAACCACTTCTGGACCTGACCTCGAAATCGGCCTTTCCAAACTTTTCCTCGAAGATGTGCCGGCAGGTCATAGGTCAACCAGTCAACCGTCTCACCGATGATATCCGCCTGATCGGTGCCGGTTTCTTCCCTTAGTTCGCGCAGGACCGCGGCCGCGGGATCCTCCTCATCGTCGATGCCGCCTTGCGGCATTTGCCAATAATTCTGAATATCCTGTCCGGGCTTCAAAATACGCCGACCGATCCAAACCAAGCCATCCGCGTTGAAAAGTACGGCGCCGACACCGCGACGATAGGGGTCTCCACCCAAGGTTTTGAAATGAGCCGTCACGCAATCTTCTCCCTCAGTCGATCAACTGCTTATTCGCGATGGCCGAGACGGGGACTAGGGCAAGTTGCTTCTCACTGAGTGTCCCAATCCACTCTGCCAACTTTTCAATACTAGAGGGATAAGCGCGGATGGTCGCAATGGCTGTAGTGTTCGACTTAATGAGCTTTTCAAGCTGACGTAGCTTTTTGCTGACGTTTTCTGGCGACGGTGGGTCATCAAGGGTCAAATTGTTCTTAGCCCGAGGCAGATCGATTTCGACGGCGATTCGGGGCGCGACTGATCTTGCGATGGCGCCGCCATCGACAAACATCAGCCCACGCTTTTTCAGTTCCACCAGAATGGGCTTGAGTTGGCCTTCTGCCTCGCTGAACTTGGACCCCATGGTCGACACTACGCCGACATATCCAGCAAAACTGCTCAAGATGCTGTGCAGGCGTTTCATATTTTCCGCCACCTGAACCGTTGTGCTCAAAGCCAAGGGACCCGGGTCCTCGGCCGGGAAATTCTCGCTCTCCATCGGCAGACCTACGAACACCTCATGACCGGCGAGACGCGCCCGCAGAAGCCAACCCTTCAAATCAGGTCCATAGGGCTCAAAAACGAGGCTGACCTCGCTGGGAAGCTTATTAATGGCGGCCATGGTTGCCGCACGGCTTAGGCCCACCCCAGTAACCAAAATGCCAACTCGCTGGCCCTGTTCGTTCCCGGTTAGAGGCCGAGCGTAGACCTCCCAGGGCCGTTGCTCGCCGTCCTTGCTAACCGTCGGCAGCGGACCCTTCAAACCCTCAACCTTTTCGAGGAGATCTCGAGCCGGTGCTTTGGCAAGCGGTATCGGTTTCTGCTGCGCCGCGACCTTACGGAAAGACGCCGCCGTCACGGACGGAATTATGACGCCTTGGTCCGCAGCACCAGAACCCGCCATGGCATTCAACCCAGACGAACCGAGGGTCGCAGACGACATGATCTGGCTTTCCGTTGCGGATGGCTGCGCAGCTCCATCCTTGGGCTGTTCGTCGGATGCGTCTGCTGTTTCTGCCTCGCCCTCGTGTTCGTTGGTCTCCAGCGTCTCTGTGGTTTGGTTATTCTCGCTAGCGCCAAGCGCATTCAGCGACGACCCGGAACGCGCCAGCGTCTCTGTGGTTTGGTTATTCTCGCTAGCGCCAAGCGCATTCAGCGACGACCCGGAACGCGGCGGCAAGGCCATCTGCACACCACCATCCAACTCTCCTCTTTTGCCCGCCGCCTGTTCCGTGGCATCACTGCTGAAATACCAGAAGGCCCCGCCGCCGGCGATACCAAGTAACAATACACCAACCCCCGCAGCGGCGAACAACATCTTGGTGCTGCCCCCGCCGTCATCGGACCCTTCAACTTCCTCGTCGTCGAGATCAATGCCATCATCGTCATCAAAGTCGACCTGATGATCATCGGTTTTTTCGCCGTCATCGGGTTCGGCCTCGTAGTCGTTACCGCCCATAGCGACGGGGCCGTTGTCATCATGATCATCGCCGGACAATTCGCTACTCGTGCCAAAGTGCTCTTCATCGCCACTTGGGCTATCTGACCCTAAGTCATCATCATCTTCCATAATAGCTTGGGTGCGCAGACGATTATCATCGTCGTCGAAGCCGAATTCCTCATCATCCTCGAGATCTTCGTGATCGTCGTCCTTGGATCGCCGAACAAGATTCTTAAAGAATTTCAAACCCGTTCCAACCTCTCAAAATAGGCCCGGCACTGGATCAGTTAGTCTGTTTCCCCGACTGACCGGAGTAGAGTGACAATCCCCTCAATAGATCAAGGGCGCGGGCCAACTGATAGTCCTGCGACGCCACATCCTTATTCTCAGCTTGGGACTTGCTGTCCTTAGGTTCTTTGGAACTCGGCCCTTTATCCGCATTGGGATCGGCTTCGTCCGTGTTTCTCAAGGCGCCACGCAAATCTGCTTCGCGGCGCTCCGATTGTGGCTTGACCGATTCGATTTTCGCCTGCTGAACGAAGATATCCGGATCAATACCCTTGGCTTGGATCGACCGGCCAGATGGGGTGTAATAGCGCGCTGTCGTCAGGCGCATGGCCCCATTGCCAGGCAGCGGCATGATCGTTTGAACCGATCCCTTCCCGAAGGACCGGGTACCGAGAACAATGGCGCGGCGATGATCCTGTAGTGCGCCGGCAACAATCTCCGAAGCCGAAGCCGACCCTTCGTTGATGAGAACAACAATGGGTTTTTCGTTCATTAGGTCGCCGAGCTTCGCGTTGTAGCGCTTGGTCTCTTCGGGGTCGTTGGAGCGCGTGGAGACAATCTCACCTTTGTCCAGAAACGCGTCGGAAACGGAAACAGCCTGATCCAGCAGACCCCCTGGGTTATTCCTGAGGTCGAGAACCAGACCCTCCAACTTGTCGCCAAGTTCCTTGTCGAACCTCGCGACGGCCTTCTCCAAGCCCTTCTGGGATTGTTCGTTGAAGCTTGTGATGCGGATGTAACCCACATTCTTTTCCATGCGCGAACGAACGGACGTAATTTTGATGACGGCGCGGGTGATTGCTACTTCGAACGGTTCAGCAACCCCCTTGCGGCGGATGATCAACTTGATGTCGGTGCCGACCTTGCCGCGCATTTTGTCTACCGCTTGAGAAAGCGTTAGGCCCTGAACGGCTTCTCCATCGAGGTGCGTGATGAAATCGCCCGCCTCGACACCGGCACGGAAGGCGGGCGTGTCATCAATGGGCGAAATCACCTTGACGAACCCGCGCTCCATAGTGACCTGTATGCCTAACCCACCGAACTCGCCGCGCGTGTTCACCTGCATATCCTTGAAACTCTTCGCGGTCATGTAGCTCGAATGAGGATCCAGCGAAGTGAGCATCCCTGTGATGGCCGCTTCAATCAATTCTCGATCAGTCGGTTTTTCTACGTAATCCGCGCGGACACGCTCAAAGACATCGCCAAAGAGGTTGAGAAGCTGATACGTTTCAGTATCATTCTTTTTTTCCTCCATTGCCATGGCCGGTAGCGCTAACCAGTATGTAACGGCGGTGATGGCGGCGGCACATAACACATGTGGACTGCAAAATTTCATCCGCTTACCTTACTCTTGCGTACTGCCACCCAGGGCAGTGGATTGATCGGTTGACCTTTCCGACGAATTTCCCAGTAGAGTGCCGGCTTTCTATTGACGTCGCGCCCCATAACTCCCACCGGCTCACCGATTAAAACCCATTGCCCAACAGCCACATCGATACGGGCCATTCCGGCAAGTAGCGTATGATATCCGCCGTTGTGCCGAATGATCAAGAGCTCCCCATAACCGCGGAATGGTCCGGAAAATGCAACCTGGCCCTCATACGGTGCTATTACTTGAGCGGATTTCGCCGTTTCCAAGGTCAGTCCCTTTTGGGTGCGCCCTTTGGTAATGGGCTGGCCGTATCTGCTCACCACACGACCCACGGCCGGGTAAGAAACCGCCCCCTTTCGCGTGTCGAACGGGCGCCCTGAATAGCCGGGTGGTGGCGTGTTGGCACGTGACCGTTCCGGCGCAGGCGCCGTAGCTGGCGGTTTTGGTGACGGACGCACGGCGGCCAGTTGTTTGCTCTCCCGGCGCTGACGCTCGGCCGTTAAACGAGCCGTCGCTTCGCGTTTCGCACGGAGCGAATCGAGTTGGTTCACTAGATCACGCAGCGACGCCGCTTGTTTCGACAAATTCATGGCCTGCCGGGTAGCGCGCTCAGTCTCCGAGACTGTGCGGCGACGCATTCGCGATTTGCGGCCAAGCAAACGCTGCAACACCACCCTCTGGTCTTCCAGCTTGGTCATCTCTTGGTCGAATTCTCGGCGTCGACCTTCCGCTTCGCGGCGCGCAGCTGCTAGCGCATCAAGATCATCGCGCAGGTCCTTCGCCTGCTCTTCAAGGCGCGGCAACGTGGCCCTCAGCAAGATTGCGCTGCGGACCATGTCTGCTGGCGGCACGGGTTGCGCAACCAAGGATTCCGGCGGATTTCCGGCTATTCGCTGCAGGGCCGACAAGACCACGCCCAATTGGCGGCGCCGGCGTTTAAAAGTTTCGCGAATGCGCACCTGGTTGGCGTTCAGGGTTTCAATTCGATCGGTAATTTCCGCTAAGCGAGTTTCCTGATGCTGGATCACGCGGGCGGCGGCAACGAGGCCGTCTCGAATGCGGACAATGTCTTGCTCTAGTCCTGCGGCCTTGTCCTGGAGCGTCTTGGCCTTTTCGCGGGCTTTTTGAAGCGCCTTCTGGGTTTGCTGGAGCTTATCCGTAGTGACGTTTGACGGCGCCGCTCCCGGCGTTTGCGCGAGGCAGGGCGACGCCATTAGCGCGATTGACATGCCCAACGTAAGGGCCAGCGAGGCGCGGTATAGAATCGAACGCGCCCCGATCCCCATCCTAATGAGCGGCCTCGCTGCGCGGCCCTTCCATAGCGCCATCCGATGGTATCAAGGATGTCCCCGTCATTTCTTCGGGTTTCGCAAGATTAAGGAGTTCAAGAATCGTTGGCGCCACGTCGCTTAAGCGCCCATCCGTGAGGGTCGTCACCCTACTCGGGCCGTTCAACATGATAATGGGGACGTCGTTCAAAGTGTGTTGGGTATGAGGGGCTCCCGTTACAGCATCAATCATCTCCTCACAATTTCCGTGGTCCGCGGTGACCAACATGATGCCACCAGCCGTCGCAATGGCTTCCTCAAGGCGGCCAAGGCTTTGATCAATCGTTTCGGCAGCAATTCTCGCGGCATCCAATACACCCGTATGGCCAACCATATCTCCGTTGGCGTAGTTCACCACAATGAGGTCATAGACCCCCGTCGAAATGGCCGAGACCAGGCTATCGGTCACCTCCGGCGCCGACATCTCCGGTTGCAAGTCATAAGTGGCGACTTTCGGGGACGGAACAAGGATGCGGTCTTCGCCTTTGAATTCGTCTTCTCGCCCACCATTCAAGAAAAACGTGACATGGGCATACTTCTCCGTCTCGGCGATACGAAGCTGTTTGAGGCCTGCTTCGGCCACCACCTCACCCAAAATGCCGCCCAAAGCCAGCGGATCAAACAAGACGTCGAAGAACGCATTCAGGTCCTTGGAATATTCAACCATGCCGGTGCGCACGGCAAAGGATCGCACCTCATCGCGCGCAAAGCCGTTGAATTCCGGATCAGCCAGAGCAGCTAGAATCTCTCGGGCTCGATCGGCACGGAAATTCGCCATCAGCAATCCGTCGCCATCAGCCATACCGACATAATCACCGATCACCGTCGGCAGCATGAATTCGTCGCCCAGGTTTCCGGCGTAACTCGCACCAATGGCAGACAGCGGATCGGCGGCTTTCGCGCCATTGGCGCCGACCATGACGTTATAGGCTTGGCTGACGCGGTCCCATCGGTTGTCCCGGTCCATGGCGTAATAACGGCCCGATACGGTCGCCACACGGACATCCTTAAGCGTGGCAATATCGGCAAGAAAGCTAGACATAAAACCGTGTCCCGCCTTTGGCGGCGTATCGCGACCATCCAGGAAGGCATGAATGCATACGGGAACGCCCGACGAAGATACGGCCGCTGCCAAGGTGGCCATATGATCTTGATGGCAATGCACGCCACCGGGCGACAACAAACCAAGGAGATGGCAGGTCCCACCGGTCTCACGCAACGTATCTATGTGGCACGCCAGTGTGGGATGCGCGGCTAAGCTACCATCGGCCACGGCCGCGTTAATCCGCGGGAGGTCCTGCATGACAATGCGCCCGGCGCCCAAATTCATGTGCCCCACCTCGGAGTTCCCCATCTGGCCCTCGGGAAGGCCCACATGCAGGGCGCAGGACTTCAGATGAGCCATGGGCGCTTCGCGAACGTAGCGATCCCAATTAGGCGTGACAGCCAATGCAATAGCGTTGTTGACGGCTTCGTCCCGCGCACCCCATCCATCAAGGATACATAACATCACGGGTCTTGGAACGGAGCGAGAAACATGCGAATCAGACATTCGGTTAGTATAGGCGCAAACGGCTGGAAAAAAACAGGCGAACCTCACTCAGAATGCCGCGTCCAACGCCTAGATAATGGCGTGGCGAACCTTCGCCGAGACCCATTCGCTGAAGATGACGGTCACTATGATAACTAACAGGATCACGCTCACTTGTGTCCAAGCCAAATTGGCAATAGATGAACTCAGGTGCAAACCAATTCCACCGGCCCCAACAAGGCCTAGGATCGTCGATTCGCGAATATTGATATCCCAGCGAAAAACGGAGATGCCTGCAAATGCCGGCAACACCTG
>DFRF01000171.1:0-40483 GCA_002378125.1 Rhodospirillaceae bacterium UBA3470
TAAACCGCTGTGAGCCCTTTCCATAGGAATTGGCGTTCGTGTATACGACCCCGACATCCGACAGAATGCTCTTCATGCCATCGGACAGGGCTTCATAAGCGGTCGCTTGGCTCAGGAACATGGTGTCGCCACCCGCGTCCGGCACTTCCAGACCATACAACATGGTCGCCATGGCGGGATGTTCCGCATAGGCCAGATCCGTATGCCAGCTGTTGCCGAAGTGATGTTTATCCTCCGGTTCCTTGACAATCAGAAAGACATCCGGATGACCATCCATGGGAGTTACGTAAGGGTGCCGGTTCAACGGACCAAAGCGTCGCGCAAATGCAGTTTGGCTCTCAGGCGTCAAATCTTGATCGCGGAAAAAGATGACTCCATGTTGGAGCAACGCGCTCCGAATATCTTTGATCACCTGATCGCTGACTTGGTTGAGATCAACACCTGTAATTTCAGCGCCCAGGGCGCCCGCCACAGGGGAGACGTGTATGTTCCCCGCCATCAGACCACACCCTTTTGTCCGTTGGCGCAGCAGGCCGAAATCCGATCATTCTCCTCGGGCACGTGTTCACTCCCATACTGCTCTCGCGGATTTTGGCATACCTCAGCCAGGTCAAAAAGCCCCCTCACGACCGTTTGAGGAGGGCTTCCCGATAGAAAATGTAGAGCCCGGCGATGCTGATGCACACGGCCCCAATCACCGTGGGCCAACTAGGCCAAAGACTCCAAATCCCCACATCGAAACATATGCCCAGATGATTGCCGTATAGTTGAAGGGGCTAACCACAGATGCCTCCGCGACCTTAAGCGCGAAGGTCACCAGATACTAACCAAGTGCCGCCACCGGCGCGTTGACAAGCCCAAAACCAATATAAAAGCCATGATCAAAGGCGAGAGCGATTGCGACGATCCTTATATGATGCCCCTCGCCTCCAAATCCGCGATCTCTGCATCGGACAGCTTGAGTTCACCGCCGTAAATCGCCTCATTGGCGTCCCCAAGGCTCGGCCCGAGGGATCGGATATTACCCGGCGTTAGGGACAACTTCGGCAGCACACCCGGGACCGGCACATCACCGATACCAGGGACCGGCACGGTGACAATGTTTTCGCGCGCCTGAAAGTGCGGATCATTAAAGATATCGGCGATAGAGTTAATAGGCCCGGACGGCACCTCATGATCTATGCAGCGCCGCATGATGTCTTCACGATCGAGTGAGCGGGTCCAGGCCTCTACCTCCAGGATCACCTTATCCCTATTGGCCAAGCGCACCGACTGATCGCCGTAGGCCTCCAAAAGATCAGAGCGGTCCATGGCGCTGCATAGGCGCTCGAACATTTTGTCGGTGGTGCATGCGATGGCCATATATTTGCCGTCACCCGTGGAAAAATGTCCGTGCGGACAGGCGTTCACAGTTCCGGTGCCTTCCGGCTCGCGCACGTGGCCCTCAAAGGCGTACCGCGGCGCAATCTCATCGAGAACCCGAAATACGGACTCATACAAAGCCATATCGATAACCTGCCCCTCGCCCGTGGTGTCGCGATGGCGAAGCGCCATCATTATGCCGATGGCGCCATACATGCCGGACATGTAGTCGCCAAGCGACGTGGACCCGGGCGTCACCGGAATCTCGCCAGACAATCCGGAAAGATAGGTGAGGCCGCCCACCGCATGGCCTATTCGCGCGAAACCGGGGCGATCTCGATAAGGACCGGTCTGGCCGTAACCAGAAATACGCATCATTACCAAGCCTGGATTGATCTCGCTCAATACATCCCAACCCAACCCCCACTTCTCCAAAGTTCCCGGCCGGAAGTTTTCACAAACAACATCCGCATCCGCGACCAGCCGCTTAAACAGGGCCGCACCTTCCGGATCTCGGAGATTGAGCGTAATGGATCGCTTGTTGCGGGCTTCTGTCAACCAGGAGAGTGACATGCCCGGCTGGTTCGTGGCCGTGCCGAAATGACGCCACGGATCCCCGCCCTTCGGGTTTTCCACTTTGATCACTTCAGCACCAAACTCTCCTAGAATAGACGCCGCATAAGGCGCAGCGATAAATGTCGCCGCGTCTAGCACTCGGACACCGTTTAGGGCCGGTTTGATATCTGTGTTTCCCATACCTCTATGTTTAGACTGAGGCAGCTTGCAGGTCACTCCTCATTTGAAACCTATAGCTAGCCGCGGACATCACCGTGCACGTAGGCGCGGATCATACGCACATATATAAGTCGAGCGAAGAACTCGCGCACATGGGCGGCGGCTACATAAGGCGAGAATGCAAGCCTCACAGGATCAGGTGTTACATGATAACCCAGGCTCTCGAAACACATCAGAGCCCTACGCATGTGGAAGTGATCGGTCACAACGATCGCCTTACGCCAACCCTTTTCGCCCATGACCCGACAGCATTCCCTGGCGTTCTCAAAAGTCCGTGTTGAGATCTCCTCGCGATGAAGCGATGCCGCCGTGACACCAGCATCGGCGGCCACCTTGGCCATGATCTCAGCCTCTGGCACGACGCCTTGGGTAACGCCGCCGCTCATCAAGACATTCGGTGCACGCCCAGCAGCGTACAATTTGACGCCATGGGTGACACGGCGCTCGATGGCAGGTCCCGGCAATCCAGAAGACAAGGGCTTAGCACCGAGTATAATGATCACGTCATGGGGCGCAGACACAGACTCAGTCCGCGAATTCAGCCTCGGCCTGCATGGCCAGTCCGCCGTCGGCATCAGCTGCCCAAAGTTGCGCCGTATTTCCATCGTCAGCCAGCCGACCATTAACCGTGAATGGCGCAATATGGAACAGCGGGCTCATGGCCCGATAGTCGAATCGAACCAACTGCTGTTCGGGCCGTTCGCGCCTACAGAGATCCATCAACAGCGTTGCAATCAGCGGTCCGTGGACGATTAAACCCGGATACCCTTCTGTCTCTGTCACGTATGCCAAGTCATAGTGGATTCGGTGGCCATTGAATGTTAGCGCCGAGTATCGGAACAGCAAAACCGGATTAGGCTCGATCGTACGTGACCAATCTGCATCTGTTGGCGCAGCCTTGGCGGGTGGCGGCAACATATTTGGGTCAGATGGGCCCCGATAAACAATGTCGTGTTCTTCCTCAACGCATACACCATCGGGACCGGCGATAGCATGTTTGACCAACACAAAAACCAGCTCGCCAGATTTTCCTGACTTGTGATTGACCTCAGAAATGGTTGAGGTCCGGGTGACTGTGTCACCTACCCGGAGCGCACCGGGCCATCGCATTCGGCCCCCGGCCCACATACGCCGCGGAAGGTCGACAGGTGGCAGGAAGCCGCCCCGTTTGGCGTGACCATCAGGCCCAATTTCAGAGGCCTTGGGACGGGGCGTGAAATAGACCCAATGTCCTGCTGGTGGCACCAAATCACCGAGTTGCGGATCCAGCTCATCGCGATCTAATGTGGCTGCCAGGCTGGCTAATTGGCCGCCGTGGAGAATATCCGTGGCGATCTCTGACTTGCCGACCCAGGTACGCAGATAATTAATATCGACGGTCATTAGATCTCCCTAAAACGAACGTGGCATGCCCAACACATGCTCCGCAATATAGCTGAGGATCAAGTTCGTAGACACGGGAGCGATTTGATAGAGGCGCGCTTCCCGAAATTTCCGCTCAACGTCGTATTCCTCGGCGAAAGCGAAACCACCGTGGGTCTGCATGCAGCTCTCCGCCGCCGCCCAGGCGGCCTCGGAACCCAGCATCTTGCACATATTCGCTTCCTCGCCGCAGGGCTCACCAGCATCAAAGAGATCGGCGGCGCGTTCCACCATGAGCTTAGCAGCGCTCATTTGAGCATAGGCGCGGGCGATGGGGAACTGAATACCCTGGTTCTGACCGATGGGGCGGTCAAACACCGTGCGCTCGCATGCGTACGCGCTGGCCTTGTCAATAAACCAGCGCGCATCACCTATGGTCTCAGAGCCAATAAGGATACGCTCTGCGTTCATGCCATCCAGAATGTAGCGAAACCCCTTTCCCTCCTCACCAACCAGCGTGTCGGCGGGAATGCGCATGTCATCGAAGAAGACCTCCGTCGTCGCATGGTTGATCATGGCGCGGATAGGCTTAATCTCCAGCCCCTTTCCCTTTAGTTCCCGGATATCGATAAGGAATACAGACATACCGTCGTGCGGCCGTTCTCCCTCATCCCGAGCCGCCGTGCGGGCAAGTAATAGCATGAAATCGGAATGCTCGATTCGCGACGTCCATACTTTCTGCCCGTTCACCACATAATCGTCACCGTTCCGGACAGCCGTCGTGCGGATCCGGCTGGTATCGGTACCCGACGTGGGCTCCGTCACCCCAAAGGCCTGCAGGCGCAGCTCACCGGAGGCTATCCCTGGCAGCAACATGCGCTTTTGGTCTTCCGAGCCGTGACGCAGTACCGTGCCCATTGTGTACATCTGGGCATGACATGCCCCGCCATTGCATCCGGCAGCCTGGATCTCCTCAAGTATGGCCGCGCCCTCGGAAACGCCAAGACCCGATCCCCCGTATTCCTCCGGGATCAGGCAAGCCAGAAAGCCCGATTGGGTCAGCTCCTGGACAAATTCCGTCGGATAGGCCCGGTCACGATCTTTCTCCCGCCAGTATTCACCGGGAAAATCCTCACACAATTGGCGAACCGAGTCGCGAATGTCTTGATGGCGCATGTCCATGCTTTACTCCCTTCAAATCAAGGAAAAGTTTTACCGGAACGCTGTGAAGGAGGAAACCAAACCGGTACTTTTATTTCACAGATTGAACCAGAGAGGTCGATCTGAGTGACCGTAAAAGCCCTATTGCATAATTTCGAACCGTCAACACGTTTTGATTTGAGCTTGTATAGTGAGAGTTGATCACCGTAAGCATCCATTTCAAGCTCTTTCGTGCTCAGGGAAAAGCACCTGTGAACACTATCGCTAGACAACATTCATGATGTGGGACCCAGGGCCCCGTCGCTGCCTACCAGCCCGCGCACTCAGACTAATAGCCTTAGTACCAACGCCAAAAAAGTCGGCATAGATCAAATTCTCGGAACAGCTATTTGTGGGAAAAATTTGATTTCACCCGTTGATCTAGAGGTGAGCTTGTAGCCTCATAAAACCCTAATACATTAGTCTGAGTTTCATATAACAAGTGAAAGTCTCAGTTGCCGAACGCATTGATACCCGTTTGGGCACGCCCCAGGATCAGCGTATGGATATCATATGAGCCCTCGAGGGTATTAATAACCTCCATATTCAGCATATGGCGAATAATATGGTATTCGTCGGAAATGCCATTGCCACCATGCATATCCCGGGCCTGGCGGGCAACCTCTAGCGCTTTTTGCGTGTTGTTGCGCTTGACCAAAGAAATCATCTCCGGTGTAGCACGGCCCTCTTCCTGGAGACGGCTAACACGAAGCGCGCCTTGCAAACCCAAGGCTATATCCGTCTGCATGTCCGCAAGTTTCTTCTGGATCAATTGGTTCGCCGCCAAGGGACGACCAAATTGTTCCCGGTCTATTACGTATTGGCGCGCCGCATGCCAGCAGAACTCCGCCGCGCCCATGGCGCCCCAGCTGATACCGAAACGCGCCCGGCTCAGGCAAGACAAGGCTGCGCCTAGCCCCTTGACCTCCGTCAGGCGGTTCTCTTCAGTAACAAACACGTTATCCATGACGACTTCGCCCGTGGACGACGCACGCGCACCGAATTTGCCTTCGATTTTCGGGGTTTGAAGGCCCTCCATGCCGCGCTCCAGAATGAAGCCGCCAAATTTTTCATCGTCATCCTTGGCCCAGACCACCAAAACATCCGCCAGCGGCGAATTGGTGATCCAAATCTTGTTACCCGTTAGCCGATACCCGTCCCCGTCTTTCTTTGCGCGAGACTTCATGCCGGACGGATCGGACCCGTGATCAGGCTCAGTCAGACCAAAACATCCAATAAGCTCGCCGGTCGCCATTTTCGGAAGAAATCTTTGTTTCTGTTCCTCCGAGCCGTAACCGTGGATAGCACCCATGGCTAAGCCGGACTGAACGCCCACGGCGGAGCGGAATGCAGTGTCGATACGTTCCAGCTCTCGACACAGCAGACCGTAGGCTACATGGCCTAGTCCCGGACAACCGTAACCCTCCAGGACACCGCCGAGGAAACCCAGCTCACCAAACTCCTTCATAAGGTCGCGATCAAAGTGCTCATGGCGGTTCCATTCCAGGATCACCGGCTTCAGGCGATCTTCGCCGAAGCGCCGAGCCATGTCGCGGACCATCCGCTCTTCTTCCGTGAGTTGATCGTCAAGGAGTAACGGATCGTCCCAGGCAAAGGTGGATTTACCGTCAGCCATGATTAGACCCTTTCCAGTACCATGGCGATGCCCTGGCCGATTCCGATGCACATAGAGATTAGGGCGTAGCGGCCGCCCGTGCGATGCAGCTGGCGGGTCGCGGTGAGGGCAATACGTGTCCCAGATGCCCCCAGGGGATGGCCGATGGCAATGGCGCCGCCGTTTGGATTGATGCGTGAATCATCAAAGGCCATGTCGAGGCCCTTCATACACGCCAACACTTGGGCAGCGAACGCTTCGTTGATTTCCACCACATCCATGTCGGCCAGGGTGAGACCGGCGCGGTCGAGCGCCTTCTGAGCTGCGGGAACGGGGCCGTAGCCCATGATCCGGGGCTCGACACCGGCGACACCCGTCGACAGGATGCGAGCCATGGGTTGGGCGCCTACCTGCTCGCCTTTCTCTAGGCTAGCGACGATCACGGCAGCCGCGCCGTCGTTGATACCGGATGCGTTCCCCGCCGTGGTCACGCCGTCGGCAAACAAGGTTCGCATCCCGCTCAACGTCTCCACGTTTGTTCCGGGCCGCGGGTGCTCGTCTTCGCTGACGTCCACGTCCGGTTTCTTGCGCCCACTCGGCACCGTGATGGTCATGAGTTCTTCATAGTAGAAGCCGTCGGCCTTAGCGGCGGCGTACTTGGATTGGCTGCCGGCGGCGAAATTATCCACCTCCTCACGGCTCAACTGAAACTCGCGGGCCAGGTTGTCAGCGGTCTCAGGCATGGTATCAGCACCGAACTCGTTCTCGATCTTTGGATTTGGAAAACGCGCGCCGAGCGAGCTCTCGAAACTCGGGAAAGATTTTGCAAAAGCGGTCTCCGCCTTCCCAACTACAAATGGTGCACGGGTCATACTTTCTACGCCCCCGGCAACAAACAGATCACCCTCTCCGCAGGTGATGGCATGAGCCGCTGACATAATGGCATTCATTCCTGACCCGCAGTTCCGTTGCACAACGCTGCCCGGGATCTCGATTGGCAAGCCGGCCAATAGGGCCGCATGGCGCGCGACGCAGCGGCTGTCCTCACCCGCTTGGTTGCCGCATCCGATGTTGACGTCGTCGATGTCGGCGGCGTCAAAGGCTGAATGGTCGACCACTTCCTTGATCACCACGCCCATCATGTCGTCTGGTCGGACTTTCGAAAGGGCGCCGGCGTTTCGCCCGAAGGGCGTGCGGATACCGTTGTAAATGTATGCGTTCAGCATGAACTCGTTCCTCTCCTTGAATTTTATCTAGGCTTCCAGCGTGGTCAGCGGAATGCCCAATTCGGCACGGCGTCGAAGCCACGGCGCCGGCCGGTAACGGGGATCGCCAGTCAGCCGGTGAATATTCTTGAGAATTTTCAACACCATCGCGGCACCGATAGAATCGCCAAAGGCCAGCGGCCCCATGGGATAGTTCAGCGCCAGAACAACCGCCATGTCGATGTCCTCAGGCGCCGCCGTTCGGGCCTGGGCCACCGAGCAACCGATGTTGCAGATGGCAGCTACGGCGCGCTGGGCGATGAACCCGGGCGTATCACCGATGACCGTAGCCGGCACGTCGCCCCCGCCCAGCAGGCCATGCGCAGCATCTGCCACGTCGGCTCGGCTCACCGCGGTTTTCATAAGAGTACGGCGCTTGTCCAGGCCGAAGAGCGTATCAACAGCGACCGTGCGTTCCGCATCCAAGCCTTCAGCCACGGCGCTGTCTGTTGCATCGCCGCCGATGGGCGTAACCAGGATCAGGGCGTCGTCGCTGGGCGTATCGCCGTTTTCTAACATCGCCTCGGCATCATGCAAGATGGCCACCAATTTTTCATGGGCCTCCGGCTCTACCTTGCTGACCCAGACGGGCCGGCCGTCGAAGTCCGGCGCTGGCGCTTCGTCAGCAACCTGCGCCTTGCCGTCTTCATAACGGTAGAACCCTTGACCCACCTTGCGGCCCAGGAGCCCAGCGTCCAATTGCATCTGCATAAGCGTCGCGGGCCGGAACCGAGGTTCGTGGTAGAACTGTTCATAGATGAGATTTGTCGCCGGATGGGTCACGTCCACAGCCGTCAGGTCCATCAACTCAAAGGGCCCCATGCGAAAACCCACAGCGTCACGGCAGATGCGGTCGATGTCCGCATAACCGGCGACACCGTCGGACGCGATGTGTGCGCATTCGATGTTGTAGCCACGCCCCACTTGGTTGACGAGAAAGCCTGGCGCATCTCTCACATGTACCGGCGTGCGGGTCATTCGCTTGCCGAGATCCATGAGCACTCCAGCAACGTGCCGTGCCGTTCGAACGCCGTCGATCACCTCGACCAGCTTCATGAGCGGCACGGGATTGAAGAAATGCATCCCGGCGACACGTTCAGGCCGCACGCAAGCCGCTGCAATGGTGGTTACCGACAAGGACGATGTATTCGACGCGATGATAGTGTCATCGCTGACGGCCGCCTCGATCTCGCGGAAGACGACATTCTTGATTTCAAGGTTCTCGACCACTGCCTCGATGACAATCTGGCAATGTGCGAAGCCGGCCAGCGACTCCACCACCTCGATATTGGCGATGGCGGCCTGGGCATCCTCCTCGGCCATCCGGCCCTTTTCCACGTTGCGGTTCAGCATGTTGCCGACGAAGTCGACTGCTTCTTTGGCCGCGTCCGCGTTGGTGTCAAACAACACCACCTTACAGCCGCCAGCTGCGGCTACCTGCACGATGCCGCGCCCCATGGCGCCGGCGCCGACGACGCCGAGGATCAGATCGTCGCTATTCGCATCGATGGTCATGTAATGATTTCCTTACTTGCCTTTGTATTCCGGACGGCGCTTCTCAATAAAGGCCTGCATTCCCTCTTTTTGATCCTCCGAGGAGAACAAGATCTCAAATGCCTTGCGCTCCAAAAGCAGGCCAGTTTCCAAAGATGCATCCATACCTGCATTAACCACTTCCTTGGTCAGCTTCACCGCAAGCGGCGGCATTCGAGTGATCTTGCGAGCGACCTCCAAGGCGCGGGTTTCCACTTCTTCATCAGGCACTACTTCGCTCACCAGACCCATTTCCAGCGCTGCGGCAGCGCTGACAAAATCCGCGGTCAATAGCATCATGTTGGCGCGGTATTTACCCACGGTTCGGACCAGTCGCTGGGTGCCACCGGCGCCAGGAATGATCCCGACGCGAATTTCCGGCTGACCGAATTGTGCACCTTCGCCGGCAATGATGATATCTGTCGACATGGCAATCTCACAACCACCGCCCAGGGCAAATCCGTTAATTGCCGAAATTATCGGCTTCGGACACGCTGAAATGGCACGATTCATTCGGCGCGCATCGAACAAGCTCCAATCGATCGTTCCCCGGCTCGCCATTTCCTTCAGGTCAGCGCCGGCAATAAAGACTTTCTCGTTACCTGTGATGATGATGACGCGAATGTCATCATCATCACTCAAAGCCTCGAAATGATCACTCAGTTCTTCGCGAACGGCCGTGCTCAGTGCGTTCATTGCGTCCGGCCGGTTCATGCGCAACAGCGCGATGTGATCTTCCGGTCGTTCCAACAAGACCAGGGGCATATTCATTTCCTCCCATTCGTTGACATCATCAGCCAGTCTACCGCCAGCATCCCATCCGGTCCGGCGAACACCGGGTTTAGGTCCAATTCGACCACATCGGGGTTTGCGGCCGCGAAATCGGAAAGGGCGCACAGGGTATCGATTAACGCGCGTTTATCAACCGACGGTTGACCGCGCGCACCGTCCAGAACGGCCTTCCCTGCCAATTGGTCGAGCATTAGTTCCGCATCATCCCGACTTAGCGGCGCCTGAGCAAAGACGACGTCTTTCAAGACCTCGACGAAGATGCCGCCCAGACCCACCATGAGGATCGGCCCAAAGGCTGGATCATGACGTAGGCCAAGCACCACCTCGGTCCGCGCCGGTGCCATAGCCTGTACCAACAGGCCGTCAATCCTTGCCTCGGGCACCCGCGTCGACACATTTTGAATGATGGTTTCGGCCGCGTCCCGCACGGCATCAGCATCGTCAAGCCCCAGCAGCACCCCTCCAATGTCCATTTTATGAAGGATGTCCGGTGATTCGATCTTCACGACGACGGGAAATCCAATGCCTTCGGCCGTGGCAACCGCGGCCTCTGTGTCGGCTGCAACCGCACAATCGACCAACGGCAGACCTGACGCCTTTAGCCGTTGCCAAGCTTCCACAGACGGCACAGGTCCAAAATCGCCGGACACCGGTGCCGTTTTTGGAAAAGCCGGCGCCGGCACGGCGGTAATCCTTTGACGGGCTTCACCAAACGCGACCAGTCCAGCCGCCGCATCGACGACCCGCTCTGTACCATCGATGACGCAAATGCCGCCGTCGCGGAGCGCCGTAAGGGCCTGTTCAGGCGCCTCCAACCAACACACTAGGAACGGTTTGGTTGCGTGCGCCTTGATTTCCTTGAACACGTCGACCAATAAGTTCGCATAGCCGTGCATCAACTGCAGCCAGACAATGCCCAAGTGGACTTCGGGATCGGCCAACACCAATCGGACACTCTCAGTCATCATCTTGGGTTCGGCCAGGAATTGCCCGGTGATATCCACCGGGTTTCCCGTGGCGCCAAAATCGGGGATCACGTTCAGCAACTTTTCCTTCGTGGCCCCGCCAAGTTCCGGGACCGTCAACCCTAGTTCCTCAGCGCGATCCGCCATCAGCACACCGGCGCCGCCGGATTGGGTGACAATCGCAATGCCGTTACCTTCAGGAACGTCGCTGTGTGCAAAGGCCGATACCAAATCGAGCATATGCACTTCGTTCCGAGCCCGAATGATGCCGCGCTGGCGGGCAACACCGTCGAACACCGCATCCTCGCCAGCCATAGAGCCCGTGTGTGAAGCGGCAGCCCGCGCACCGGCAGCCTTACGGCCAACCTTTACGGCGACCAAAGGCTTACCCATGCGCACCGATTTGTCGGCCAGGGCAACGAGTTGATCGCCCTCTCGCAGGCCTTCCAAATAGGCCGACGCGACACAAATGCGGTCATCGTCCAGGGTGTAGTTGAGGGCCTCCATCAGCGTAATGTCCGCCTGGTTCCCAGTGTTCACAAAATAGCCGATGCCGAGCCCCCTGCTACGCGCAAGGGCCGCTATACCAGTGCCGAACGCTCCGGACTGGCTGGCGAAGGCAACAGGGCCGGCCTCGGGGGCCACATCGGCGTATTGGCTGAAGGTCGCGGGCATATGAATGAATGAATTGATAACGCCCAGGTTGTTGGGCCCACATAGGCGAATGCCATGAGCCTTAGCGGTCTCCAAGAGTTCGGCTTCGCGCACCCGCCCTCCCTCACCCATTTCGCCGAAACCGGAGCTGAAAAGCACCGCAACCTTGGCGCCCTTGTCGCCCAGGTCCGCCACAGCCTGGTTTGCGCGGGCTGCCGCGACGACGACAACCGCGAGATCGGGCGCTTCCGGCAACGAGGCGATATCCGGGTAGCAGGTAAGGCCGTTGATCTCCGGATACTTGGGGTTCACCGGATAAATAGCACCCACATAGCCATCGCGCTGCATGAAGTGCTGCGGTCGGCCGTTGAGCTTATTGGCGTCTGGCGACGCACCGATGATGGCCACAGAACGCGGGTTTAGAAGGGCTTCAATGGCATCGGACATCAGGAGCAGGCCTTAACTACTTATATATTTTGCATATCAAAACAGTGTTTTGAAATTTGACGACCGTCATTCTCATGTGCCAAAGTCAATTGTCAAGAGGGCACGGTCACACACCGTAAAACGCAAATCGGATCGGCATGGGATTTCGCAAAAACACGGCATTGGCTCTGACCGGCAAAGGCATCGAAGACCGCCAATTCGTGCGGGCGTTGGCGCGCGGTTTGGATATCCTAAAGACCTTTCAGGCGGATGACCGTGGCCTCAGCAATGCCGAACTCGCGGCGCGAACGGGCTTTCCCAAGCCGACCGTGTCTCGCCTAACGTTCACGTTGATGTCGTTGGGCTACCTGCATTTAAACGAAACCACCGGGCGTTACGCCTTGCATCCCCATATACTATCTCTGGGATTTCCCGTGCTTCGTCAGCTCTCCATCCGCGATATAGCCCGGCCCCTTATGGAAGACCTGGCCAACGCCTGCGGCGGCGCGGTGGCCATGGCAGTCCGTGACGGCTTCAACATGATCGTCATCGAACGGGCCCGTCATCCGGCCATGACCCGGGTGCCCTTGGACATCGGGATCGGTCGGGAGTTGGCGACAACAGCCGTTGGTCGGGCATATCTGGCCGGTCTGAGCGTCCCAGAACGCGCCGGCCTACGGACCGATCTTAAGGCGCATTACGGTCTCCGGTGGCCGGCCATTGGCGCGCAAATCGAAGGTGCGCTGACCCATTTCAAGCACCACGGATTCACCGTTTCAGCCGGTGACTGGGCCCCCGACTACAACGCCGTCGGCGTGCCGCTTCGAATGCGTGACGGCACCTGCCTCGCCTTCAATTGCGGAGGTTCCAACAATCTGATCGCTGCTGACGTATTACCGGTCCTGGGGGTCAAACTGGTGGCCATGGTCGAGGACCTGGCCCGCGCACAAGACCTGAATCCACACGGGACATATAAAGGATCCACCACATGAGATCCATCGTGTGCGAGGACTGGGGTGGACCGGAAAAACTAGTCCTAAAAGACATTGACCCACCCTCGCTCGGCGCAGGCCAGGTTCGGCTTAAAGTTTCCGTCGCGGCAATAACATTTGTCGATCTGCTAATGCCACGCGGCAAATACCAGATCAAGCCCGACCTACCGTTCACGCCCGGCTCTCACGCCGCCGGCGATGTCATTGAAGTCGCGGATGACGTGACCAACATCAAGGTCGGCGACCGCGTATACGGCTTTGCAGCCTGGGGGGCGCTAGCGGACGAGATGATCGTCGATGAAAGCGCATGTTTCGTGCTCCCCAATAACGTCAACAACGAGGTGGGAGCGGCCTACGGCAATGGTTACGCCACGTCCCTCTATGCGCTTCGTGATCGCGGCAAATTGCAGCCGGGTGAAACGCTTCTGGTGCACGGCGCCGCCGGTGGTGTGGGCCTGGCGGCCGTCGACCTGGGACGCGCAATGGGCGCGCGAGTCATCGCCACAGCGCGAGGCGCGGAAAAGGCCTCCGTGCTAAGGACATACGGGGTGGAAGCCGTCATCGACTATACTGATGGCCCTTTCAAAGATCAGGTCAATGTACTGACCGACGGCGCCGGTGCAGACGTGATTTATGACCCGGTGGGCGGTGACGTTTTCGACCAGTCGCTTCGCTGCATCAATTGGGATGGACGCCTTCTGGTCATCGGTTTCGCCGGCGGCACCATTCCGCAAGCCCCAGCCAACCTGCCACTTTTGAAGAGTTGCTCCATCGTCGGCGTGTCGCTGGGAGGATACCGACAACGCGACCCCACAGCCGTCCGGGACATGCATGGCATCTTGTTATCGTGGATCGCCGAAGGCCGAATCAGGCCCCGGGTCGCCGCGCGCTTTCCCGTCGCCGAAACAATTGAAGCCCTGCAGGCCATGGAGAACCGCGAGACCATAGGCCGCGTCATCGTTACCTTCGATTGAACGAAAGACACCTATAATGATCACCACGAAGACCGATGGCCCAGTGACAACGCTGATCCTCAATCGGCCGGCTAAACGTAACGCACTGACCCCGGCAATGATCACCGATCTTCGCTCTAGAATCGCCGCCGCGGAAGCGGATGAAAACTGCCGGGCGCTGGTGATCACGGGCGCCGAAGGGCACTTCGCCGCCGGGCGCGACCTTGGCGACGCAGACGCTTCCACACCCTTGCGCGACGTCATGGCCTACGACGACGCCTACACCGCTGTATTCGAAATGCTGCGCCGGTCGACAAAACCTTCTATCGCTATTGTCCAGGGCTACGCCGTGGCCGGTGGATTCACCCTGGCCATGGGATGCGACTTCGTCATCGCGGACCGGTCGGCCCGGTTCGGGGCGCTCGAGATGCGCGGCGGGTTCCCCGCCGCTATCAACACGGCCATCCTGTCGCACCTTTGCGGGCCACGCCACGCAATTGAGCTCTTACTGTCGGCGGACATGTTCCCCGCCGACACGCTGTTTCGCATGGGACTGATCAACGAATTGGCCGTGGACGATAAGGAACTGGCAGAGATCTCGAAACGCAGGATCGACGCCTTGGTTGCGCTGGATCCTATCGCCGTGCGCCTGACCAAGGAAACGGGCCGAGCCGCGTCCACCATGCCGCTGGCCGAAGCATTGGTAATGGCGAAGCAGCTGAATAGCCTACTGATGACCTCGGGAAAAATCGACGCGGCGGCCAAACAATTTTTAAAATCCCAAAACCCCTAGAATTCGGATTCGGCAAAAATTAACCTTCGATGTAACCGCCGCCACAGTAAATTCTAATAATACCTTTAATATTCAATATGTTATAACGATTTTAGGCGCAACACTTGCGCCCGATTCGTTCGCGGAATATGGTTAACAAACTTTGGTGGCAAACAAAGAGGCCAGGCATGCGCGTACTTCTTGTCGAAGACGACCCGACCACCCAACAAAGTTTGACCATGATGCTAGAATCTGCCGGCATGGTGGTGGACGCGACGGATCTCGGTGAAGACGGGTTGGATCTAGGTAAGCTTTACGATTATGACATCATTGTCCTCGACTTAATGCTTCCAGATATGGACGGCATAGACGTGCTGCGCCGACTGCGCGACGCCCGGGTGAAGACGCCGGTACTGATTCTTTCAGGCCTCACTGAATCAGAAAACAAGGTCAAGGGGCTGGGCATGGGTGCCGATGACTATCTTACCAAACCTTTCAACAAGGAGGAGTTGATTGCTCGCATCCAGGCTATCGTGCGCCGCTCGCAAGGTCATTCGCAGTCGATTATCGATACGGGTCGCCTAGCAGTTAACCTGGATGCGCAGACGGTAGAAGTGGACGGCCAATCCGTCCATTTGACGGGCAAGGAATACGGCATTCTCGAACTTCTTAGCCTGCGTAAGGGTACCACGCTGACCAAGGAAATGTTCCTAAACCATCTCTACGGTGGCATCGATGAGCCAGAGTTGAAAATCATCGACGTATTCATTTGCAAACTCCGCAAAAAACTCTCTACGGCCACGGGCGGCGAACATTACATCCAGACAGTATGGGGCCGCGGCTATGTGCTGCGCGATCCGGAAGAGGTCGAGGAGAAAATACGCGCTAACGCCTGAACCCTGCGTTTTCGCAGCGGATAGCAAGTTCAGTGGGCCCTATTAGAGACACTTTTCTCGGGCAACAGCGGGATGACTGCAGAGGCTGTGACCTGCGGCGCGACGCCCTGGGCAACCACGGCGCGCAACCTGTCGAGAAGGCGACGCGCTGTCGCGTCGGACAGTTATTTTTAGCTGTAGAAGATCTTAGAGAAGGCCAATTTGAGTGAACTTCGCCTGAATAATATCACTATCGAAGGGTTTCATAATGAATTCATTCGCCCCACACTCGATCGCCTTTTGAATATACTTGATTTCAGTCTCCGTGGTGCAGCAAACAACCGCGGGCGCATCGCCTCCGGACAGTTTCCTTAGTTCGATAAGAAACTCCATACCGTCCAGTACGGGCATGTCCCAGTCCAACAATACGACATCTGGCAACTGCGCTTTACAGGCATCCAATGCTTCCGTCCCATCGGCGGCCTCAGAAGTATCAAATCGCAGCCCTTGGAGTATCTTCCTAGCGACCATACGGATGACTTTGGAGTCTTCAACAATCAGGCACGACTTCATGGTTTATCGGGGCGTATTTTCCTGTTGGCTTGATCTCATTATTCCCAATCCGCCCAAATTCACATCAAACCATTGATGTGGGCACGGAGCCAGTTGATTATGCTGATGCTCACTGGGGGTAGCAATAACAAGCACACCTTGAAATGCACACAATCTCATCATTGGACATCATCTTCACCATTGCTCTCAACAAACGTACGTTTTCTCGAACCGCCATTGAGATAATTTGTGTTAGTTAGAAATTCAAAGCGTATCAAGGCGGTATAAGGGACGCATAATCGACCCGGCCCGCCGTTTCCGCAGCTTCAATCTGGAAACCCTGTCCAGCCGCCAATCGGGCGCCGAAGTAGGCGGCCACATTCCGCGCTGTCAGGACATCAGGTGAACAGTTCTCATTCAGCGCATTGAGCGTCCCATCTGGCACCCGTGCGCCCTGGCCCGTCGCCGATGTCGCAAGGCCAAGTCCTTCCGGGTAGCGTCTGACCTGTATCGCGACCTCACCACCTCTTGGCAGGCATTCCTCGGCCATCATGGAGAGGATCATCAAGACCTTGATAGGTCGTGATCCAACATCCCCCACCGCCATTAATGCATTATCGTTGGGCCACACAAGGGTCGATTTGGAATCCGCAAACCATCCAGCTACCAACATACCGGCGTCCACCAGCGATAATTCCCCTTGCCTCCCGCCGCCCAGACCAAAAGCAGCGCGGAAGAAATCAAGCCGCCGGGTCAATCGGTCGGCGCTTTGTTTAAGCAAATGCGCTGCATCTTCGTCGCTGCCCGGCTCGGCCATGAACTCGATCCCCGTGTTTACAGCACTGACGGCGCCGACAAGGTCATGGAAGAGACGCGAATTCAACAATTGTGCCGTTTTGAGATCGATCTGCACCTGGCATACCCCCATCAGATTATTGAGCATGACGGCCTGATATAGCATGAACTTTTACATTATAATCTTTTGGGATCAATGTACGCTACAATTGGGACAGTCCACCGCAACTATTGTGATGTAATTCCCCACAAATTGTTTCATTTAAGAAAATGAGCATCTTGAGAAAATGAGAATCTCTGGTATACGACATCCAAGGGTATTTTGCCTGGTCTAATACCGGTCAAAGTGCAGAAAAAAAGCATTTTGGTCTTTGGGAGTGACGCTAAATGTCTACCACGACAACCCTCGAACGCCCCCGCCATGGTGGACGGTCATCATTTCACCCCAAGGGCCGGCAAGTCGAAGACAAGGCGGTGTATGAGGTTCGCGAACTACTGGGCGACCGACCGCGTCGACGGGACCTTTTGATCGAGTATTTGCACCTCATCCAGGATTTCTACAAGCAACTATCCGCCGCCCATCTCGCTGCCCTGGCCAGCGAGATGAAGCTCGCCATGACGGAGGTATATGAAGTCGCCACCTTCTATCATCATTTTGATGTAGTCAGGGAAGGCGAAACGGCGCCGCCGGCGCTGACCATCCGCGTATGCGACGGCATTACCTGCGAGATGATGGGCGCCCCATCCCTGCTCGAAGAACTGATGGCGCGCTATGGCGCAGGAACGGACGTACGCGTCGTCCATGCACCGTGCGTTGGGGCCTGCGACCGCGCCCCCGTGGCAGTGGTCGGGCAACGTCAGGTTCACTACGCCAACACAGCTCGCGTCGCCGACGCCGCAGACGCCGGCAACACGAGCGCGGACCTCCCAGACTACATCGACCTGGACGCCTCTAGGGCGGAAGGTGGCTATGTGGTTTGGAACGCCTGTCGGAATGGTGAACGTGACCGTGACGATGTAATCAACGCCGTCGACCAATCCGGCCTTCGCGGACTTGGCGGCGCGGGCTTCCCGACCGCTCGAAAATGGGGCTTCCTAAAGGGCGCGCCGAAGCCGCGACTGATCGCCATCAATGCGGATGAAGGTGAGCCCGGCACGTTTAAAGACCGCTATTGCTTTGAGACGGATCCGCACCGCGTGTTGGAAGGCATCCTAATTGCCGCATGGGCCGTGGAGGCGGAAGCCGCATACATCTATCTTCGCGACGAATATCCGCAGTGCCGGAACCTGCTCCTGAAGGAGATCGCGCGACTGGAATCCGAGGACATGACCGGCGGCATTTCGCTTCATCTGCGGCGCGGCGCCGGCGCCTACATCTGCGGTGAGGAATCAGCCATGCTTGAGAGCATTGAGGGCAAGCGCGGCCTACCGCGCAACCGCCCGCCCTTCCCGGCGCAGGAAGGCCTGTTCAAGCGGCCGACATTGATCAATAACGTGGAAACCATGTTCTGGCTTCGCGATATCGTCGCCAACGGGCCTGATTGGTATCAAGATCAAGGCCGCCCACACTTCTATTCCGTGTCCGGTCGGATCAAGGAGCCTGGCGTCAAATTGGCGCCGGCAGGTGTGACCGTCCGCGAGCTCATTGAGGACTACTGCGGCGGTATGCAGGACGGCCACTCCTTCAAGGCATACCTGCCAGGCGGCGCCTCCGGGGGCCTTTTGCCTGCAGACAAGGGGGATGCCCCCCTAGATTTCGGCGCGCTCGACGAATACGGGTGTTTCATTGGCTCGTCCGCCGTTGTTGTGTTCTCGGAACAGGATGACGTGCGTGCCATCTGCCGAAACCTGATCCACTTCTTTGAATATGAGAGCTGCGGGCAATGCACGCCGTGCCGGGTCGGTTGCGAGAAAATGTTAAAGTTGATCAACGCCCCCAACTGGGACGAAAATCTGATTTCGGAGTTGAGTGCCGCCATGCGGGATGCTTCCATATGTGGGTTGGGTCAGGCGGCCCCAAACCCGGTGGAGAGCGCGCTGCGTTTCTTTGCGGAGGATGTGAAATGAGCGATACGGTTTCCTTCACCATGGACGGTGAAGAGATCGAGGCCCAGACCGACGAAACTATCTGGGAGATTGCCAAACGGCGCGGCAACACGATCCCGCACCTATGCCACCGCGACAAACCAGGCTACCGCCCCGACGCGAACTGCCGCGCCTGTATGGTTGAGATCGAAGGTGAACGCGTGTTGGCTCCCTCGTGCCGACGCACGCCAACCCCGGGCATGAAGGTGACGACCAATAACGAACGCGCCAAGACGGCGCGAAAAATGGTCCTCGAACTACTCCTTGCTGATCAGCCAGAGAAAGTGAGGGCCCATGATCCGGATTCGCTCTTGTGGCATTGGATCGACGACACCGGGCTCGGTGGCAGCCGGTTCCCAGCGCGCAACGAGACGCCGGTCCAAGACACGTCTCATTCTGCCATGTCCGTAAACCTGGACGCGTGCATCCACTGCAATCTTTGCGTACGCGCCTGCCGGGAGGTCCAGGTCAACGACGTCATCGGCATGGCGCACCGGGGCGCAGAAAGCCAAATCGTCTTCGATATGAACGATCCCATGGGCGACAGCACATGTGTGGCCTGTGGCGAATGTGTGCAGGCCTGTCCCACGGGGGCGCTTATGCCGAAGGCCCTGCTTGATGACGATCAGGTCTTCAAGGGCGGCGCCACGGGGTCGACGAATTCCCTCTGCCCCTATTGCGGTGTCGGCTGTCAGCTCACCTTCCATACCAAGGACGGCGACATCCTCTACGTCGAAGGCCGCGACGGACCGGCCAACCAGAACCGATTATGCGTAAAAGGTCGCTTCGGTTTTGATTACGCTGGCCACCCGCACCGACTGACCAAACCGCTGATCCGCAAAGAAGGCGTCGCAAAGGATGGCCACGACAAAGTTGACCCCGCCAACCCTTTTACCCATTTCCGGGAAGCGACCTGGGAAGAGGCGCTGGATTTTACGGCGTCGGGCCTGAAGACCATTCGGGACCGCGACGGTTCATCGGCGTTAGCCGGGTTCGGATCCGCTAAGGGCTCCAACGAAGAGGCCTACTTGGTCCAGAAACTAGTCCGCCAGGGATTCGGAACCAACAACGTCGACCATTGCACGCGTTTGTGTCATGCGTCGTCGGTGGCGGCGCTTATGGAAGGCGTCAACTCCGGCGCGGTGACAGCGCCATTCACGGCAGCGAACGATTCTGATTGTATAATTGTTATCGGCGCGCGCCCCACCCAGAACCATCCGGTGGCCGCGACCTACCTAAAGGGGGCGTCGAAGCGCGGTGCGACACTTATTGTCATGGACCCCCGCGGCCAGGACCTGACACGACACGCTGACCATATGCTGCAGTTCAAACCAGGCACCGATGTAGCATTGTTGGGCGCCATGATCCACACCATCATCGAAGAAGGACTGGTCGACAAACAGTATGTTCAGGCCATGACCGAAGGGTTCCAGGCCATTAAGGAGAACGCCCAGAACTTTGCCCCGGAGAAGATGGCGGAGGTCTGCGGCATCGATGCCGAGACCATCCGGACCGTGGCGCGCACCTATGCCACCGCGGAACGTTCCATCATCTTCTGGGGCATGGGCATCTCCCAACATGTTCACGGCACCGACAACGCGCGTTGCCTGATTACGCTTTCCATGATCACCGGTCAAGTCGGTCGCCCTGGCACAGGCCTGCATCCACTGCGAGGCCAGAACAACGTTCAGGGCGCCTCGGATGCCGGCCTCATTCCCATGGTCTATCCCGACTACAAATCAGTCGAGTCGGATGACATACGCGCGATCTACGAAGAGGAATGGAACACGGAGTTAGACAACAAGAAGGGGCTGACGGTCGTTGAGATCATGGATGCCGTCCACGCCGGCCAAATTAAGGGTATCTACATCATGGGTGAGAACCCCGCTATGTCCGATCCAAACGTGCAGCATGCCCGGGACGGATTGGCCATGTTGGAGCATCTGGTCGTTCAGGATATCTTTATGACCGAGACGTGCTTTCATGCAGATGTTATCCTGCCAGCGTCCGCATTCCCCGAGAAAACAGGCACCTTCTCCAACACCAATCGTCAAGTGCAACTTGCCCGACCAGCCATCTCAATGCCTGGCGATGCACGCCAGGACTGGTGGATCATTCAAGAGATCGCCAACCGTATCGGCCTGGAATGGAACTATACGGGCCCTGCCGATGTTTTCAACGAGATGAAACGGACTATGAAGTCCCTGGACAACATCACCTGGGAACGGCTTGAGCGCGAAGACGCCGTCACCTATCCCTGCGACGCGGAGGACCAGCCCGGCAACGACATCATCTTCGGCGAAGGCTTCCCAACGGAAACAGGTCGCGCCAAACTGGTGGCCGCACAACTGACGCCACCTGACGAATTGCCAGATGACGATTATCCCCTGGTCCTGACCACCGGCCGCATGCTTGAGCATTGGCACACGGGGGCCATGACCCGGCGCGCCGAAACCTTAAATGGCTTGGAGTCCATCCCGGTTGTCAGCATCAACCCCCACCAAATGGGCGAAATGGGTGTCGGCCCGGGCGATACAGTCCGCGTCGAAAGCCGCCGGGGCGCACTGGATATCCAGGTCCGTGCTGATAGGGACGTACCCGACGGCATGGTCTTCATCCCGTTCTGCTTCCATGAGGCGGCGGCAAATATCCTGACGAATCCGCAATTGGACCCAGTCGGCAAGATCCCTGAGTTTAAGTTCTGTGCCGTGCGGGTGACGCCAGCGGGAGAAACCGCCGTAGCGGCGGAATAAGTCCGCTTAGGCGAAATTTATCCCTCGTAGGCCTTGGCGTCGGGATTTTTCACTATGATTGGGAGTCTAAGACATAACTAATCATGGCGCTTGTGTCGCGTAATTCGTAGTCGCAGTCATGGAATTTCTCAATCTCATCATATTGATCGTCGCTAGCTTCCACCATTTTGAGCAAGGTTTCGTCCAACTGCGTAAGACCCTTTTTCATCAATTCCAAATACTGGCTACCAAAGTCCATGATGATGTTCCGCTCGATCTGCTTGCGCAGTTTGAGTGACATCGGACCACTGATCGATCAGGCCTAAAGCCCCAAACGATAAAATCGATTGGCCGTATCGTGGAACAGCGCTGCCCGCTCATCAAAACTGAAGTCGTCGGTCAATCGCTTGAACGAATTCCACAGGGCATTGTAGCTGCAGCTTATTTTATCGACGGGAAAGTTCGATTCAAACATGCAGCGGTCTACGCCGAAACAAGAGATCGCGTGATCATAAAATCGCCGAGTTGCCTCCATTAGCGTGCTGCTGTCTGGTGGACGGTCTTGATATTCCCAACCAAAACCGTTGATGTCCATGTTAATACCGCCCAGCTTGGCATGGACGTTCGGACAGCCCGCCAGTTCGACGACGTCGCCTTTCCAGACCTCGAAAATTTCATCCTGCTTCCCAGCGTAGGGGCCGACACCGAGGGGGCCGCCGAAATGGTTTAGAACAATCCGAGTATTAGGAAACGTGCGAGCAAGGTCGATGAGTTCGGTGATCTGACTATGGAAACACCAGGCTTCAAAGCTGAGATCACGCTTTTCTAGTTCGGGGAAGCCCTCGCGAAACTTAGGATCCATATAAGCATGCGGGCAGGTGACGAACCGGCCATTGCGGATCCCCTCATCCGCATCCCAATTGGCCTGATCGCGAATGCCACGAAAGCGCCCGCCACCAGCCACAGCCAAGGCATCCAGGACCTCACCCACAGCGGCACCTAGGCACAGATCGGCATTGCCAATAAGTCCGGCGCCGATTCGCGTTGCGCCGTACATTCCAGAAGCACTCATGGCGGCGATACCGTTGGCAAACTCCATCTCGCCGACCGAGCGCAAACCTTCTGGGCCGTCGTTTTTGTACATGGTACCGCATTCGATAAAGACGGTGGCAACAATGTTGTGTCCGGCGCCCAAATCCGCCTGAAACTCATCCATTAGGTAACGTGGAGATACTCCATCGGGACGGAACTCCCACAGGTGATGATGAGGGTCTATGATGGGGAGATGCGGCGCTAGCGTCTCCTCGACGGAAAGCGCCAACCAATCCTGATTGGTCGACATATCTTATGCCTCGCGGTGAATAACCTTCACCGCGTCAGCGTATACTCGACATAACGTCGGCGCTAGAGCCGCGTGCTGGACGACGAAAATTTTTCTCCCGCCGTCATGTTGGTGCTGGTCATCACGATGCCCGCAACCACGGCTATTACAACTGCCGCGATAGTGCCCATCCAGAATGATTTCCACTTCTCTCCGGTCATCTCAATTCTCCCCGCCACCTATTCCGCTGGTTGGCTCTCAGCACCTGCCGTAGCCTCATTATCCAGTTCCTCCACCCACAGACCATGGTGTTCTATTGCCCAGTTGCGGTCCACGTGGCCATCGGCAACCGCATCGATAGCACCTTCCATGCCTAAAGATCCGATATAAATATGGGCGATGATAATGACGATCATGCCTATGCCGACGATCCCGTGCCACATGAGCGCGTACTGGGTTTCCTGTAGGGGGCTCAAGACCGTGGGGAAATCAAAGCCAAAGACATTGATGATCTTGAAAGTGCCGGCAAACATCTGCAGCTCAAACGGAAACAGTAGCGCCAGCCCCGACGTGGACAGCGATGCTCCACCCACTATCACAGACCAAAAGATTAGCTTTTGTCCTGCATTGAACCTCTTCGCAGGCGGATGCATGCCCTTGGCAAAGAGGCCCCCGCCTTTAGCTAGCCATTTGATGTCCGTGGGACCTGGAATGTTGTCCTTAACCCAAAGGATGAACATCATAACTATACCGATCATAAAGGCCCAAGCGATATAGTTGTGCGCCATCTTTCCCCACATTGACACGGCCGCGAAGGCTTCCTTACCGATCAGCACCGGCATAAATAGCTTGCCGTATAGAACGTTTAGGCCTGTCAACGAGAGGATTATAAAGCTGGACGCAGTCATCCAGTGTGTGAACCGCTCCAAAGTGTTGAATCGTTCGATAGTTTGGCCTTCGGGATCCCGACCGGCGTCAATCTTGATTTTACCGCGAATGATGAAGAAGACGAACAAGACGAGAACCACGATGATCATAGCGGTGACACCCGTGCTGGCCATCTTACCGTTGCGGAAGGCCCGGAACTCGTCGCCATCCGATTGCACCAGCTGAGCAGCCTTTTTATCAGGAATGCTTACCGTACCGCGCACGCCCTTGCGAATGGCGCGCCAAAATTCTGCATCCGAGGTGCTGCCCGACCAGCCACCGGGGACCTGGCCACCAGATTGCGCAGCCGCGGGCTGCACGGACAACATCGGTGATCCAGTTAAACCGGCGAAAACAAGAATGCTCAAAACGGCCAAAAGGCGGCGCAGTTTCTTGCCTGTCATGACATCATTCCCTCTTCTGTGCGTGCTCGTATGTTCACGTCCTAAGGCCCTTTTTGATTAGCGGCGCGAGAATTTAATTTGCCGAAAAAGGCCGCACTATTTGACGGTGTGCGCACGGAGCTCGACTTCGACGGCGCTGCCAAAATACCACCCCCACCGGTTACCTGCACGACCCCGCTCTGGAGCCTGGCCCGACGCACTAAAACATCCCGTTGCTTATTAGATAACTGTGTATCAGGTTTACCCAGGTACACACCGGGTTCAAATTTGGTAATGCGATCGCGCTTATCATCCAGGCATCCCGTGAGGACAACGCCGGCGATTATCAGGACGCTTACAGTCCGAAGCGTGTAAAGGGCCTTCATGCCGCTCTTATCCCTATCCCGTCTCAATATGTCCCCGAAAAATTTGGTTACCCGACGGTATCCGCAAATCTCGGGGATTAATAACGCAGGGCGGCGGCATCCCGTATATTGGATACCGCCGCCCAAATCGCTTACATCTACGAGTTTAAGACCCCGCCTTCAACTGATAAGCGGTACCCCAACCCCAAGCGCCAGAGCCGAAGCCACGGCTAACGATCCGCTCGCGATAAATGTTGCTGAGCATGTCGCCGTCGCCGCCCAAGAGAGCCTTGGTCGAGCACATTTCGGCGCAAAGCGGCAGCTTACCTTCCGCTAGGCGGTTCTTGCCGTACTTCTGGAACTCAGCGGAGGAGTTGTCGTCCTCCGGACCGCCGGCGCAGAAAGTACACTTGTCCATTTTTCCGCGGCTACCATAATTGCCCGCCTGCGGGTATTGCGGCGCCCCAAAGGGACAAGCAAAAAAGCAATAGCCACACCCGATACAGAGATCTTTCGAGTGAAGAACCACGCCTTCTTCGGTTTCGTAAATGCAATCCACGGGGCAAACCGCAATGCACGGTGCGTCAGAGCAGTGCATGCAAGCCACAGATATGGACCGCTCGCCTGGCTTCCCATCATTGATGGTGACTACGCGGCGACGGTTGACGCCCCATGGTACCTCATGTTCGTTTTTACATGCGGTGACACAAGCGTTGCATTCAATGCAGCGCTCGGCATCGCAAAGGAACTTCATTCTTGCCATGATACTTCTCCTTTACCTTACGCTGCTTCAATTCTGCAGAGGGTTGTCTTGGTTTCCTGCATTTGGGTCACCGAGTCATACCCGTAGGTACCGCACATATTGGACGCTTCACCCAACACGTAAGGATCACTACCCTCCGGGTATTTTGACCTGAGGTCTTTGCCCTGCCAATGACCACCAAAGTGGAACGGCATAAAGGCGACACCTTGGGCAACACGTTCGGTTACCAAGGCTTTAACAAGAACCTTGCCGCCCTCGGGTGAATAAACCCACATGTCTGCACCATCGCGGATACCGGCATTGTTGGCATCCACGGGGTGAACTTCACAGAACATGTCTTGCTGCAATTCAGCCAACCATTTCACTGACCGGCTCTCATCACCGCCACCCTCATATTCAACCAAGCGTCCGGATGTGAGGATCGTCGGAAAGTCTTTCGAGAAGTCTTTCTTCTGAATGGACGCGTACATGGTCGGAAGGCGATAGGCCTTTTTGTCCTTGTACGTAGAGTACTTGGGCAGCAGATCGCGCCGGGGCGTGTACAACGGTTCACGATGCAGGGGCACCGGATCCGGGAACGTCCAGACGACGGTCCGCGCTTTCGCGTTCCCGAAAGGCGCACAGCCGTGCTTAATGGCAACCCGCTGGATACCGCCGGAGAGGTCGGTTTTCCAGTTGGTCTTGTCCCCGGCGACCTTTTCGATGGCGGCGCGCTCGTCGGCGGTCAGGTCCGAATCCCAGCCTAGCTTCTTCAGCATGGCCATGCTGAATTCGGGGTGACCATCCTTGAGTTCGTTACCGACCGGGTAGGAGCCCTCAGCCAGAAGGTTTTCACCCTTACGCTCCACGCCGAAGCGAGCCCGGAAGTTCAAACCACCTTCAGCAACCGGCTTCGACGGATCATAAAGAACCGGCGTCCCCGGGTGCTTCATTTCAGCGGTCCCCCAGCACGGCCACGGCAGACCATAGTAGTCACCATCGGCCGGACCGCCGCGCGCAAGGAGCGTGGTCTTGTCGAAGGTGGATTGGTTCTGCATGTGCGTGCGGAGGCGTTCGGGTGACTGCCCCGTGTAACCAATCGTCCACATGCCCTTATTGAATTCGCGGGTCACGTCTTCGATTAGCGGCTCGTCATTGTTGACTTTGATGTTCTTGAACATCTCTTTCTCAAAGCCGAGCTTTTTCGCAAGTTTGTAAATGATCGTGTGATCCGGTAGCGATTCGTAAACCGGGTCGACGATCTTTTCACGCCATTGCAAAGAGCGGTTGGACGCAGTCACGGAACCATAGGTTTCGAACTGTGTCGCCGCTGGTAACACGTAGATACCATCCTTGCGGTCCGGAATGACGGCGGCGAAGGTCGGCACCGGATCGATAATCACCATCAAATCCAGCTTCTCCATCGCAGTCTTCATTTCCGGCAAGCGGGTTTGCGAGTTCACAGCGTGACCCCACAGGACCATGGCCCGGACGTTGTCCGGCTGGTCTATATTCTTCTTGTCTTCAAGAATACCGTCGATCCAGCGGCTGACCGGAATGCCCTTGGACTGCATCAGTTTCTCGGATGCAAAACGACCTTTCAGATAGTCGTAGTCTACATCCCAGACCCGCGCCCAGTGCTTCCACGAACCCTTCTTTAGACCATAATAGCCCGGTAAGGAGTGCGACAGGATGCAGAAGTCGGTGGCACCTTGAACGTTATCGTGGCCGCGGAAAATATTGGCGCCGCCGCCCGAGCGACCGATGTTGCCAAGCGCCAACATCAGTATGCAATAGGCCCTTGTGTTGTTGTTGCCGTTGGTGTGCTGGGTGCCGCCCATACACCATACGATGGTGCCGGGGCGGTTGTTGGCCAGCGTCCGGGCAACCCGCTTGAGTTGCGCACCCGGAACACCGGTGACCCGCTCGGTCTCTTCCGGCGTCCATTTCGCGACCTCGGACCGGATCTGATCCATACCCCAAACGCGCTGTTTGATGTATTGCTTATCTTCCCAGCCATTTTCGAAGATGTGATGCAGGATACCCCAGATCAGCGCCACGTCCGTGCCTGGACGGAAACGCACGAACTCATCGGCGTGGGCCGCCGTCCGCGTGAACCGTGGGTCACACACGATCAAAGCCGAGTTGTTCTGCTCTTTCGCCTTGAGGATATGCTGCACAGCTACAGGGTGCGCCTCTGCCGGATTCGAGCCGATCAGGAACATGGCACGCGAATTATGCATGTCATTGTAGCTGTTCGTCATCGCACCATAGCCCCAGGTGTTCGCAACACCAGCAACCGTAGTCGAGTGACAGATCCGAGCCTGGTGATCGCCGTTGTTCGAGCCCCAGAAGGCATAAAACTTTCGGAACAGGTAGGACTGCTCGTTATTGAACTTGGCAGAACCCAGCCAGTAGACGGAATCTGGACCGGACGACTTGCGGATGTCGAGCATCTTATCGCCGATCTCGTTGATCGCGTCATCCCAGCTCAATTTCTTCCACTGGCCACCTTCCAATTTCATTGGGTAGCGCAGACGCCGCTCATTGTGGGCATGTTCGCGGACGGCAGCTCCCTTGGCACAGTGCGCACCTAGGTTGAAGGGGCTTTCAAAGCCCGGTTCCTGACCAACCCACACACCATTGGCAACTTCACCGACAACGGTGCAGCCGACTGAGCAGTGCGTACATACAGATTTGATTTTACTGATTTTTGCGGTCGCAGCTTGGGCTTTCGCCTGCTTTGCCATACCCAAAGGTGTGGCTGCCGCGAGCGCGGCCCCTCCAGCGGTGAGTCCTGAGCGTTTCAGGAAAGTCCGGCGGTCCATCGAACCACCGATCACACCAGCCAAGGCCTTCTTCAAACGGGGGCCATTCGCCACCCCGTTGCTCTTTTTCGTGAGCATAGAAATTTACTCCCTATGGCTTGTGGTTAAAACCGTGCGAGCTCGTAATACTTCATTACGTGCTTTGTTTCCTGATAGCCGGACTTTTGCCCGCTCTCAGGTGTCGCTGCCTTAGCGTCATTCGATGAAAGCGCAACCGCCGCACCCGCAGCGGCGCCGGTAATCCCGGCGGCCTTCAGGAATTCACGTCTCGGCAGGGTTTTGGCATCTTTGTCTGCCATGATCTTCTCCCTACTGTTAACTCCCAAATACGTTTCGTCTCAAACCGGCGTTCATGTGAGCGCCAGGGTTACTGCACGACCGATCGTCAGGCCGTCATCTCAAATGCCTCGGCCTCCACCGCCATGAAAAATTTTCCGACGGAGCCCACGGGCATATAGAAGACGGCCGCGTCGGCCCCCTCCAAATCTCCGAACAACCGGGCGGCCCAAGGGGCTAGGTGTCTTTGGAAAAACGATTTTTGCTTGACCAGCCCCACACCTTCGCAGCTCCGAGCACCGAGCGTACCGGTGATCAGGCCATGCATTACCTCACACAGGAAGGCGATATGGTCTTCCGGCTCTTTATTGAGCCCCGACACGGTAATGCCGAGTTCCAAGAGATCCTGGCGTAGGTTGGCCAAAGGTTTATCATTGATGAAGCCGGTCCGATAGAAGGATGCCGTCGGCGTGATTTCGCCGCCGGCTCCGAAACCATAGAACAGGCGCGTATATTCGTCCTCCACCTGAGCGCGCGGGGTCCGGGTGGCAAGTGTTCCTAGGTTGGACAAGGCGACGCCCATCTCGGTGCTGTCATCGGCATCGGCGAGGTCGCGCACAATTTCCAAGGTTTCGTCGGAGGGCGGCGACGTAAGCACGCGCGCCAAGAGTCCATAAACGTTCGCCCGCAGCATATCCTCAACAGATATAGCGGTCGCCGTTTCAGTCTCTGTCTGATGCGGATGCGTAGGCCCTGCAGGAACGGCGCCATCCGATACTGTGTCTGCTCGCAAGAATATCGGTCCTTATTTCACGTACTCCGCCGTCGCGGAGTGTACTCTCGATTTACACACGTACCTTCTGGGACATGCTAATTGCGAATTGCCTTATGCAATTGCAAATTATCGCTCTGTATTGGTTCGCAAGTCAACGGGTGTTTAGCCAGAATCTAAAAATTTTAATAAAAAAAAATCTTTTATTATCAGTTAGATAGGGAGCATGGCCGTTCGCTTATTGATGTTGCAACGCCGCAATTTGACACTTCAAATAAAGCAGTGAACCACGCTCTAGTTGCGAATGCGTATCGATACCATTTTTTGTAAAGACCTAGCCACGATATTTCAAATACTTAGGAATTTACTAATGAAAAAGATATGGACATTTGACGTGTCGGGTCATTTACATTGCAGCGCACAAAAATTAATTGTGCAAAATTTATTTGTAGGTAAAAATTTTTAGCGGATTATGCAGCGAAATCACGCGTCCTTGGCCCCGGCATCACCTTCGTCGCTCGGAACGGTAGTATTTCCAACATTTTGCGGGCGCCCCTGTTCACCCGAATCGTCCGATGTCGCCGCCACAGACTTCGCCTCATCGTCGCTCTCCGGATCGGCCACTTCGGCTGTCTCGGTTGCTCCGGGCGTCTCGCCGTCCCCCTGCTCGTCCGCCTCTTCAGGCTGGTCATACCCCTGGCCAGGCTTGTAGCTCGACTGTGTCGCTGCGTCGATCAGTTTATCGATGACCCGGAAGTTCTCAGCGTAGTCATCCAGGCCGTCCTGAAAACCGAACAAGGGATCGCTGCGCCACAGGATCTTAAGCGCCCGGTTACGGATGAACTCCGGAATATTGTGGGCCAGGAACGGAGTGAAATCGGAATCCTTATCCAGGTTCTCAAGTGGTGGAAGGGCGCTCACCACCTCTTCTTCCTCGGGCGTCAATTCCCGTTCCGGTAAATCCGCCGCCAAGGCCTCTACCGAGACGGTGCCGTCAGACGACGGCGCTTCGAAAGCGCCCCCCACTTCTTCGCTACGCTCTGCGTCCGCCAGCGGTGTCATGGGCGGCACGAAATTCCGGTTCAGTACGCCGCCAGGAAGATTCGCCGGATCGGGTAGATCCTCAAACCCGGCGGGCACGTCGCGCTGCGGCGGCGCGTCTTCCAACGGCGGAACATCAACATGCAGAGCAGCCGTGTTCTCGGCCTCGCTAGCCCCACCTTTCGTCTTAAGGCGCGACCACCGCGCCATGCGCCCTTCGCCCCGCTCAGCCATGACCGCTCCCATTGCCGCCGCGAACGGGCGGCGAGTGGTGGGAGAAATCCCCCTTGCGCGGATCATAGGCCTTCTTGTTCCTACGCTTCTTGAAGGGCTCGTCTACGTGGTAACTGTCCACGAACTGCTGTACCCACGCGCCGATTTGATCGGGCATGGGTACGCCCTCGACGATTTCCTCATCGCCTTCCGTGTAGCTTTCCGCCTCATAGGGGCAGACTGTGGCTAGGAACGGCATGATTTCTGGTTCATCCGCCTCGGTGCCGCGGGTCAGGACAACATAAACATGCGGCGGCACGTTTGTTAGATTCGCGCGGTAGCCCTCCGTCTCACGGCGGAACAATTCGATATCCAATGTCCCGATTAAGAAGTGTTCCCAGTCCTCGCCGGCGCGCAACGGCAGCCACTCGGTCGGGGACACCAAAGGCGCGGCACCCGGGATCACCCCCACCGGCTCCCAGGTGTAGTCGGCCCAGCGGCTATCTATCTCGCGGCGTTCGACCACTATGCCGACGCGCATGCTTTGCAAAGCGCTCATGCTGCACCCCGTTGGCCCAGGAGGAGGCGCGCTTCCTCCAGATTCTCCGGCCGGTTTACGTTAAAGAAAGGATCTATGCCATCAGCGTCAACCGCGAAACTCACGTGCGCAGTTCGGTAGCGGGCCGTCCAGCGGTCGATCTTGCGCATCTCTTCGTTCTCCATGACGGCCCGCAACTCGTCCATGAGTCGCAGCGGCCAGAGCGCGAATACCGGATGGGCGCGATCTTGCGACATCGCACAGACGATCTCTGCCCCCTCTTCCGCGACGGCGGCATGAAACCGCGCCACCATATCAGCTGGCAGAAACGGTGCATCGGTAGCGAAGGATGCCAGCCATTTGGCTGCCGGCGCCTCACGCCGCGCCCAATCCATGCCCGTCAAAATGCCCGCCAACGGCCCAGCGAAGTCGCCGATGACGTCGGAAGCGACCGGCAAATTGTACTCTCGGAACCGGTCCGGGTCGCCGTTCGCGTTAAGCACAAGTGCATCCACCTGCGGACGGGCACGAGAGATCACCCAGTCCAAGATGCGTTGGCCTTCCAATTCCAGCAGGCTTTTGTCGCCACCACCCATACGCCGCGCCATGCCGCCAGCCAGTAAAACACCGACAGTGCCGGTGTTCATGCTGACGCTCCCTTGCGCCGGAGTTTCACGGGCTCGTCCTCGATCACTGCGTGATCAGCGTCGTATTCTATGCGCTCAGACCCTGCCAAGGCGACGAACCGCTTGCCCCGAGAGCGACCAATCAGGGTCAGCCCCACCTGACGCGCGAGATCCACCCCCCACGCGGTGAACCCGGACCGTGACGCAAGGATGGGGATACCCATCTGGACAGTCTTGATGACCATCTCGGAGGTCAACCGGCCAGTGGTGTAGAAAATCTTGTTGTCGCCGCTGATCTTGTTCAGGAACATGTAGCCTGCAATCTTATCCACTGCGTTGTGGCGTCCCACGTCCTCCATATAAAGCAGTACGCGATCCGCCTGACACAGGACGCAACCGTGGATGGCCCCCGCCTCCAAGTAGAGGCTCGGCATGGTGTTGATCTTCTTCACTAGCGCGTAAAGCCACGATGTCTTGATCCGGACGTCGGCCGACAATTGGGCATCCTTGAAACTTTCCATGACGTCGCCAAACACCGTGCCCTGCGCGCATCCGGACGTCAGCGTCTTTTTCTTCAGCTTGTCCTCGAAATCCGTCTCCGTAGCGGTCCGCACTACGACGGTTTCGATATCCTCTTCGTATTCGATTCCCGTCACTTCGTCATCGGGGCCGAGCATATTCTGGTTCACCAGGTAACCAATGGCCAGGTACTCGGGATAGTCACAGATAGTCATCATGGTGACGATTTCGCGGGAATTCAGGAACAAGGTCAACGGTCGCTCCACGGTCACCGAGGTGGTTACGGGCTTGCCCTCGTGATCGATGCCCTCGACCCGTTCAGTGAGACGCGGATCCATCGGATCCGGCGCGACCAGCGTTTCCAATGTTTGGTTCATGATGCTCTCTTCACGACGGCGGTCTCCCTGATATCTGGGAAGGTATGATGTCGATCCAAGGCCGCTCATGCAAGCGAACGCCGCCCCGCCATCAGAGCCAAAGCCTTTGCCAAAGGCGAACACCTATGCTTGAAAGGGCTCGAACGCAGTATCGGAACGGATGTTCATGAACGACATCAGCGACGCTTTCGCTGCGGCCTTTGCCATGGTCGCCGGGTTTGACAAGGACCTGGCAGAAATTGTTGGTCTGTCCCTCGAGGTCAGTCTGTCCGCAGTGTTCATCGCCGCCGTGATCGGGTTACCACTGGGGGCGGCGACGGCGCTGTTTCGTTTCCCGGGCCGGAAGGTCATCATCGTCTTACTGAATGCCTTCATGGGCCTACCGCCGGTGGTGGTCGGCCTCATTGTCTACCTGCTGCTTAGCCGCGCTGGCCCTTTCGGAGTGCTGGGACTGTTGTTCACGCCAACGGCGATGATCATCGCCCAGGTCATTCTGGTAACGCCAATCATCGCGTCCCTGACCCGCCAGGTGATAGAGGATCTGTGGCGCGAGTACGAAGAGCAAATGCGCTCTCTGGGCGCCGGCCCGGTTCGCTCGCTCACGGCACTGCTTTGGGATGCTCGGTTCTCGCTACTCACCGCGATCCTGGCCGGCTTCGGCCGGGCCAGCGCCGAGGTCGGCGCGGTAATGATCGTCGGCGGCAACATCGATCATGCCACCCGGGTGATGACCACGGCCATTGCGCTGGAGGTTTCTAGAGGCGATCTGGCCCTCGCGCTTGGATTGGGTCTGATCCTTCTGGTGCTGTCCACCTGCGTCAACGGCGCAGCGTTCCTGATCCGGGACGCCGCGCAAAAGCGGCATGCGTAATCCCATGGATCCACGTGCTGATATCCTGCCCCTAGTCCTTGACGACGTCTCCTTTGAGATCAACGGCATGCGCCTGATCAAGGATCTCAGTTGCACTTTCGAGGCCGGGCCACGGACGGCCATCATCGGCCCGAACGGCGCCGGGAAAAGCCTGTTCCTGCGGCTCTGCCACGGCCTGCTAACGCCGAGCGCCGGAACCATCCGCTGGGCTGGACCGGATGGCGCCGATCCAGTGGCGGCGCAAGCCATGGTGTTTCAACGTCCCATCATGCTGCGCCGATCTGTCGCAGCGAACGTGGATTTCGCCCTGAAACTCAGAAACCACGGAAAACCCGACCGAACCGCGATCATCGACGAGGTCCTCGGCCGGTGTGGCCTCCGCCGCCTGAAGGACAACCCGGCCCGTGTGCTATCCTTTGGTGAACAGCAGAAGCTCGCCCTCGCCCGAGCCTGGGCCCTGAAGCCGCAAGTCCTGTTCCTGGACGAGCCGACGGCCAGCCTGGATCCAGCCGCCACCCATGCAGTGGAGGAAATCGTGCAGGCCATTCACCACGAGGGAACGCGGATCATCATGACCACGCACGATTTGGGTCAGGCCCGTCGGCTCGCCGATGAGATAATTTTCCTACACAGGGGTCGTATGCTCGAACACGCGCCGACCGAGACGTTCTTCACTGAGCCCAAGAACGACCTCGCCCAGGCCTTTGTTAAAGGTGAATTGCTTTGGTGGAAACTAGGTAAAGACAACCGGCGCGCTGGCGGATACGAGGTTGACAAGGCACCGCGACGCCGAAATTGACAACCCGCAACCCGGTTACTAAGCAGGCAGGTAGCGATTTCTTTTTAGAAGGAATACCCATGGTACCGGTGCCGCCAACCCATCGCATTCGCACGACGCTGATTGCCGCGCTGGTTGTATTCTTTAGCAGTTTTGAGGGCTCTGCAACCGACCGCTTCATCACAGTCGCCTCAACCACCTCAACCCGCAACTCCGGTCTATACAACCACATCCTACCACTGTTCACCGAAGCAACGGGAGTGACGGCCAGGGTCGTCGCTGTCGGCACAGGTCAAGCCATCCGTCTGGCCAAGGCTGGCGATGCCGACGTCCTATTCGTGCACCATCGACCATCCGAAGAAGCTTTCGTGAGGAAAGGCTTCGGCGTCAAGCGCTACGATGTCATGTATAACGATTTCGTAATAGTTGGCCCTAAGGCGGACCCCGCCGGTGCGGCCAAACAGAATGCCGCCGCCGCTGCCCTGACGGCCATCGCCAAGGCCAATTGGCCGTTTACGTCGCGCGGAGACGACAGCGGCACCCACAAAAAGGAGATGCGGCTATGGCGCGCGGCGGGCGTCAATACGGCCAAGTCGGCTGGTGAATGGTACCGGGAGACCGGATCGGGTATGGGCGCTACGCTTAACACGGCCTCAGCGATGAACGCCTATGCACTGACCGATCGCGCCACCTGGCTAAAATTTGCGAACAAAGGAGAATTGACGATCGTCAACGAAGGGGACAAGAGTTTGTTCAACCCTTATGGTGTTATTCTCGTAAATCCGAAAAAACATCCCCATACCAAAGTCAAGAACGGCCAAGCCTTCATAAATTGGCTGATCTCGGATGCCGGGCAACGAGCTATCGCCGCCTACGAAATTAACGGCCAACAGGCCTTTTTTCCAAACGTCAAAGCCGCCAACTGACATCGGTCGGCGATTGGCAAGATATTCCGTCGGAGGGATCAATTGCAGCGTAGCGCCTTCGCCGGACACGCTGGTTAAAACCAAGATTGTGGGGTTCAACCCGGTCTGGGTTTCACCAAGTAGACGCCAACCCCTTGCCATCTTGGGTCCGTGCTTACGGATTACTAATTTGGGTGAACGGCTCAAACAATCCGATTCAAATCCTCGAGTGGAATGCAGATCACCATATCGGCCACTGAAAGGCACGATCGGATTCGTGAGCATTTGCAGCATGACGCTCTGGTGGCGACCTAACCCCAGCTGAGTGTTGAAATTTGCACGTACCGTATCAGATTCCGTCGACAAGAACGGCATTGGTATGCGCGGCCTTGTGACGGAGCGCCATCGGCCCTTTGTAATCCTCAGACCCGTGCCAAGCCTTGGCGCTAACCATATCATTGAACTTCAGTACCACGCATCGCGGGGCCGGCCATTCACCCTCCAGGATTTCCATATCACCGCCACGGACCAGATATTCGCCGCCGTATTTGGCGATGGTCGCCGGTACCTGCTCGCGATACTGGGCATAGGTCTCTTCATCACTCACCGTGACCTGCACAATCACATAGGCCGCCATATTCGTTCCTCCTATTACTTACAATTGGGCCGTATCATCCGTTTGGCCGCACATTTACATATTCAGGATAGGCGCCCAGCGCACGTGGGCAAGGGCGAGATTTACCGCCAAGATTCATGCCGCAGCGGTCCTGTGCCGGGCTACGCGCGCTTGTAACCATGAGGATGCTAAGATAGATGTCTTGGCGAAACAGGGACACCCGTTGATGCCTTCATTGACCTTGCACGTGGACAAAACATTAGCTGACGAAAGGCTCACACCCGAGACTATTCGAGGCCTGGGTCACGACCTTGAGGCCGCAGTCTTGTGCCATTTGAAGCCTGCCTCCAAAGCCTTCCAGTTCGACCTCATCGTCTGTGAGATCTGTGGCCCCACCTACCCAGTTTCCATGTCCTTGCACTTCCGGGCGACCGAGGCGCGGGGCGAACCAGTTGTCATGGCATGCCTGCAGCAAATTGCCACTGCCATCGCCGACCATTTGGGCGCCGGCGCGCGGTTGCGGGCCTTTGCCGTTGACCAGAGCAGTCTGTTCTCCCTAGACCACAAAATCTCATGAGCCGGTTCGCCCGTTCGCAACATAGGTAGTTTCCACCATGGAAGCTGCACGGTGAACGAGAGCGACCGCCTCACGCAGCCGACCAGCGGCGTTCATATTTTGCGAACAAAGTCCGTGACACACCTTAAGCATTACGTGTAACAAAAATGTGTGGGGAGGGACGGTGCGCCAATGCGCCGCCGCTGTTGTATGAAAGCTAACAACAAAAAGATCCTGATTTGCAATTGCGAGGGCACCATGGCCATGGACCCAGACGGGGTGGCCAGGGCACTTGGCAGTGAGGCCGAGCCCATCAGTCAACTGTGTCGTGCCCAATTGGAAGTCTTTGAGGATGAGGCAAAACGTCATGACGACGTGATCGTAGCCTGCACCCAGGAAGCCCCAATATTCCTGGAAGCCACAGAAGGTCTTGGCGACGACGCACCAGCCCTCCGATTCTGTAATATCCGAGAGAAGGCCGGCTGGTGTCGTGAGGCACCAGGCGGCGCGTCGGCCAACCTGACGGCCAAGATGGCAGCGCTACTCAACGAGGCAACACTCAATATTCCTGAAACGCGTTCTGTCACCATGGTATCCAACGGTACCGTGTTAGTTTTAGGCACAGGGCAATTGGCCATGGATGCGTCGGGGAAATTGGCAGAACGAATGGACGTCACCGTCGTACTTGGAGGCGCCGGCGAGGTGATCGCGCCCAGAGTGATGGATTTCCCCGTTTTTCGGGGCCAGGTCACCGGAGCCACGGGATATCTTGGCGCCTTTGAAGTGAATATCTCCGAATCAGCCCCGGCTTCGCCATCCCATCGAAACGGTCTGGATTTCTGCGGCGGCGGGCAACCAGGGGTTATCGAATGCGACCTGATATTGGACCTTCGCGGCGCGAGACCGTTGTTCAACGCGCCTGAAAAGCGCGACGGTTACTTCAACCCCGAACCGGGCAATCCGGCGGCGGTAGCAGAAACCCTATTGACCATGACCGACATGGTCGGCGAGTTCGAGAAACCCCGCTACGTGGATTACGACCCAGACATATGCGCCCACGCGCGCAATGAAATTACCGGATGTACGAAATGCCTCGATGCCTGTCCCACCGGTGCCATCACGCCGGACGGCGACAAGGTCGCCTATGACCCCTATATCTGCGCGGGCTGCGGAAACTGCGCGAGCATTTGCCCCACCGGCGCGGCGAAATACGCAATGCCAGCCGGCGATGCGCTGCACGAACGGCTTCGCCAAGTCCTAACCACCTACCGGCTGTCCGGCGGCAAAAACCCAGTTGTGCTGATCCACGATACCGCCTGGGGAGAGGACATGATTTCGGCCATTGCGCGGGCCGGTGGCGGGCTGCCCGCCAACGTTCTGCCCTTCGCGGTCAATCAGGTCACCCTGACGGGGGTCGAAACGCTGTTAGTCGCCAGCGCCTACGGTGCCCAGCACACATGTATCCTGGCCGGCCCCTCGAAGATCGACGAACTGGTCGAGGTCCGCGCTGGCATCTCCCTGGCAAACCATATTCTTGAGGGCATCGGGTATGGGTCCGGCCGCTTTCAACTCATCGACACCGTCGATCCGGACGTGGTCGAGACCACACTTTATGACCTAGATGTCCGACCCAGTATGCCGGCCGCCGAGTTCCTGGCCATGGGCCGCAAGCGTTCAGTCATGAACCAAGCTTTACAAGCCTTGCACGTGGCGGCACCCAACGCCGTGGATGTCCTAGCGCTCCCCGACGGCGCGCCCTTTGGCGCCGTCCAGGTGAATGTAGAAAGCTGCACACTCTGCCTTGCCTGTGTCGGCGCCTGTCCAACGGGGGCCATGAAGGACAACCCGGACATGCCTCAGCTATCATTCAACGAAGAGAGCTGCGTACAGTGCGGGCTCTGCCGCAACACCTGCCCAGAGAAGGTCATCAGCCTGACGCCACAAATCAGCTTCCTGGAGACGGCCCGCAGTCATCAGGTTGTGAAAGCGGAAGAACCATTCGAGTGCGTCCGCTGCGGCAAGGCCTTCGGTGCGAAATCGACAATCGAGCACATGGTCTCAAAGCTGGAAGGCCACACCATGTTCGCTGACGATAAGGCGTTGAACCGCCTCAAGATGTGTGAAGATTGCCGCATAATCGCCATGATGGAAGACGATCCGCAGCCCTTCCAGCACGGCGCCGTGCCGGTGCCACGCACCACGGACGACTATCTCCAGGAACGCGAAGAACTCCGCGCCCAAGCTGTCGCCGACATGAAGTCCAAAGGCCTGGATGTCAACGATGATAGCTGAAACCGACAAAGCCCGCAGAACTTTGAGGGCGACAAGCAACGGCCAAATGTCTAAATATGAGGGGTCCGGTGGCCGACGTATCCCCGGGCGACAGTATGGGGACAAAAACGTGACGGAAATGATCGACCCCTTCGGACGCCATGTGAGCTATCTGCGCATCTCGGTGACAGATCGCTGTGATTTCCGCTGCCATTATTGCATGTCCGAGGACATGACTTTCCTGCCAAAAACAGATGTCCTGTCCCTTGAGGAATTGGATCGGCTGTGTTCTGCCTTTGTCCGCAAAGGGGTCAAGAAGCTCCGCATCACCGGCGGAGAACCGCTGGTCCGGCGCAATATCATTTCGCTCTTCCGCAACCTGGGCCGGCATTTGGAAACGGGCGCACTGGAGGAGCTAACGCTGACAACCAACGGCAGTCAGTTGGCCAGGTATGCAGACGAGCTTTATGATTGCGGCGTGAGGCGCATTAACGTCTCCGTTGACACCCTTGACCCCATAAAATTCCAGCAAATCACCCGCTGGGGCAAATTGAACAAGGTTCTGGACGGCATTGCCGCGGCCAAAGCCGCCGGCCTAGCCATTAAAATCAACGCCGTCGCACTGAAGGATTTCAATGAGCCCGAACTCGACAGCATGCTCAAATGGTGCGGCGACGAAGGATACGATCTGACCCTCATCGAGACCATGCCCATGGGTGATATTGGCGGCGACCGTATCGACCAGTACCTTCCGTTGTCCACCGTCCGCGAGCGGCTTGAAAAGAACTGGTCCCTGACGGACATTCCCTTCAGGACCGGTGGACCCGCGCGTTATGTGGAGGTTCACGAGACCGGCCGCAAGCTTGGGTTTATTACGCCCCTGACCCATAATTTTTGCGAAAGCTGCAACCGTGTGCGGCTGACCTGTACGGGCACGCTGTACATGTGCCTGGGTCAGGATGATGCAGCCGATCTGCGCGAACCGCTCCGCGCCTCCGAAGGCGATCAGGCACTTGAGGCCGCCATCGATGAGGCGATAGGACGCAAACCAAAAGGCCATGACTTCGTCATCGAACGCGGCCGCTCCGGACCCGCCGTGGCCAGACACATGAGTGTTACGGGCGGCTGACCTCCCATCCGCCCTACTGGGCGTTCCGCCGGTTGCGTGGTTTCAGGGATTACTGCAAATGGTGCTCCTAGGCGATGAGCCGACAGTTGAGATCGCGTTGCTGCTATTCCCACTGCCGTGACAAAGACTAAGGCATCCCGCTTACGCTGGCGCGCGGCGGATCGCCCAAACGCTGAGGCCCACGCCGGCTGGCTTGCGTTTGCCGCTCACGCATTTCATCCGGCCTACCAAATCTAAAGCCCTGGCCAGACGGTCGCCGGAACATAGACTTTGCCATCGGCTAGCTTCCGCGCTGTACGGATCAATCCGGCGGAATTCAAATCCAACCCCGAATTCGTAACCCGGTAATCGACCAGGACGTCGATAGTGCCGGAGGGGTGCTCAAGTATGATGGTCGCCGGACTGCCATCGGGCGGGATCAGCATGCCATCGGCGACGGTTCCAGGCGTCAAAGCACACGACGCCATGCACTGGGCGCCGGTGACGGCCATAGTCGGATGTGTTTGCCAGGGCATGAAGTAGCGCACTGTGATGGTGCCACCGTCACGGGCCGGAGCAAAAACACCGAATTTGGGTGTTACGGATTCCGCCACATTCTCGATACCCATGCGTACGCCAGCTTCGATACGGAGTTTTTCCATACGGTCGAAGAATTTCCGGTTAGCGTCTAGCTCATCTCGGGTCTCATATCCCGTTAGCCCCAT
>DFRF01000171.1:40785-41110 GCA_002378125.1 Rhodospirillaceae bacterium UBA3470
GGTCTCATATCCCGTTAGCCCCATGTCCTCAGCTCGAGCAATAACCATGGGCATGGCGACATCGATACATGTGACGTCGACACCCTGGATATGGTCGACCACATTTCCCGTGGGCAACAGTGAACCGGTCGCCGAACCTATTACATCCATGAAATTGAGTTGGATCGGCGCCGCCGTGCCCGGCACGCCGTCGATGCGCGCCTCTCCGCGATAGGTCACGCGCCCGCCCGGCGTCTGCACCCGGGCGACTGCGATCTGGCCGGTGTTCTCCATGTAGATGGAGACCTCGGTCTCGCCGTCCCGCGCCGCCACGAGGCCGCGTTCG